>NZNH01000085.1 GCA_002694825.1 Acidimicrobiaceae bacterium
TCCTGCTCGTCGAGCACGCCGAAGATCGGGGTGATGTCGCCGGCGACGAACTGCAACGAGCCCTCCGGGAGCAGACCGGAGGCGAGAATGGTCCGCACTGCGGCCTCAGCGATATAGGCCGTGGGCGTGGCCGGCTTGGCGATCGTCGGGACGCCGGCGAGGAACGCGGACGCGAACTTTTCGAGCATCCCCCACACGGGGAAATTGAAGGCGTTGATCTGGACAGCGACTCCGGTGCGAGAGACGTTGATGTGCCGGGCGACGAAGCTGCCGTCGCGGCTCAGCGACTGGACATCACCATCGGGCCAGACCGTACTGTTGGGGAGCTCGCGACGGCCGATACCCGAGTAGGCGAGAAGCGAGCCCGCACCGCCGTCGATGTCGATCGCGGCGTCGGCGCGGGTGGCCCCGGAGCGGTGGCTCAGGGCGTACAGCTCGCTGGTGTCGTCCAGGAGGAGCTTGCCAACGGCGCGCAGGATTGCGGCGCGATCGTGGAAGGTGAGCGCCCGAAGGGCCGGGCCGCCGACGTTGCGCGCGTGTTCGTGTGCGGCTGCCAGGTCAAGGCCACCGGCACCGACGACACCGATCGTTTCGCCGGTGATCGCATCGGCGACGGGTCGGTCACCCGAGCCCGTCTGCCAGCGACCTGCGATGTGGCTCTCGAACGTGCGCATAACCGATCCCTCCGCTGGAGCATATGATCAAGGCTTTGATCATGTCAATCGTGATGGGTTGCAGGTCGGCGAGTGTTGACTCGTCCCGTGCGCGATTGTCGAGCGCGTAAGCGCCGGAGGTCAGTCGGCGTGAACGTCGCTGCTGCCGAGGTAGGCAGCGATCACGTTTGGATCCTTTTGGACCTCTTCAGGCGTGCCCTCGGCGATCTTCTCGCCGAAGTCGAGCACCATGATGCGATCGGCGATGTCCATGACGAGGCCCATGTCGTGCTCGACCATGATCATCGAGATACCGAGCTCTCGGCGGATATCGAGGATGAAGCGGGCCATGTCCTCGGTCTCCTCGAGGTTCATGCCAGCAACCGGTTCGTCGAGCAACAACAGCTCCGGTTCCATGGCGAGGGCTCGGCCGAGCTCAACCCGCTTCTGGAAGCCGTATGGAAGCAGGGCGACAGGGTGCTTACGCCACTCCTGAATCTCGAGGAAGTCGATGATGTCCTCGACCCGGCGACGGTTCGCCATCTCCTCCGCCTTGGCCTTGCCGCGCCAGATCATGCCGTCGAACCAGCTCTGCGTCATGCGCACATGCCGCCCGGTGAGCAGGTTGTCGACCACTGTCATCTGCGGGAAAAGCTCGATGTTCTGGAAGGTACGGGCGATGCCCAGAGCGGCGACGTTGTCGGGCCGGGTGCCCATGATCGACGAGCCCTTCCAGCGGATGTCACCCTCCTGCGGGCGATACACCTGGCTGATGGTGTTGAAGATCGAGGTCTTGCCGGCACCGTTCGGACCGATGATCGAGAACAGCTCGCCGGGGTTCACGTGGAAGGCCACGTTCCTGATGGCGGTCACACCGCCGAACCGCAGCGTGATGTCTTCGACTTCGAGGATGGGATCAGTCATCGTGCTGTCTCCTCAGCTCAGGACAACCAGCGCTTGCGGCGCTTGTAGTGCTTGACGTCGCGGAACGACTTCCGTTCGCCACCCTCGCCGTGCAGACCCAGGTAGAACTCCTGGACGTCCTCGTCGCCGAGTAGCTTCTGGGCCTCGCCGTCCATGACGACCTTGCCCGTTTCGAGGATGTAGCCGTGCTTGGCAATCGACAGCGCCATCATGGCGTTCTGCTCGATCAGCAGCACCGACACACCCTGCTTGTTGATGTCGACGATGATGTCGCGAATCTGTTCGATCAGCATCGGGGCGAGACCGAGCGACGGTTCGTCGAGAATGAGAAGTTCGGGGTCGGACATGAGTGCACGCCCGATGGCGAGCATCTGCTGCTCGCCGCCCGACAAATAGCCGGCGGTCTGCTTGCGCCGCTCGGCCAGGATGGGAAAGAGATCCATGACCCGGTCGTAGGACTCGGCGGTCTTGGCCTTGTCCTGCACCGTGAAGCCGCCCGTCGCGAGGTTCTCGTCGACGGTGAGCTCAGCGAAGACTCGCCGGCCCTCCATCACCTGGGTAATTCCCGACTCCACGATCTCGGAGGGCTTTGCGTGGGTGATGTCCTTGCCCTTCCACGTGATCGAACCCTTGGTGGCTTCGCCCTCATGGACATCGAGCAGACCAGAGACGGCCCGAACGGTGGTGGTCTTGCCGGCACCGTTGGCACCCAGGAGGGCGACGATGTCGCCTTCGGGCACTTCGATGGACAAGCCGCGCAGGACGAGGATCACTTCGTTGTAGACGACCTCGAGATTCGCGATTTCGAGCAAGAGACGTTCCTTGTTCGGGCGGAGATGCGGGTGGGTGGAATGACGATCGACCGGCGGGGCGACACCAAGGGTGCCGCCCCGCTCGTTCGATCAATGGGTCACGACGTCGAGCGACGTAACCCCAATCGCTTCAGGCTCAGGAAGCCTTGAAGCAGGGCTCGTACTCCCAGGCGGCAGCCGTCGGGGAGACATAGTCACCCTCAAGGAGGGTGAAGCCACGGTTGGCGTCATCGTCGGAGACGGTGCCGTCCGGGGTGAAGGCAGCGAGATCGACGTCGTACAGGTAGGTGCCACGAACGATCGCATCGTTCGCCTCCACGCCCCAGTTCTGGTTCGGGGCAAGACCCTGCAGGTCAACGGTGATCTCGTTGGCCGAGGCCACCATGCCGGCGCGGGTGATGTCACCGTTGTCGATGGCGTTCTCAATCACCTGCTGGGCGATGAGACCTTCGATCCAGCTGATGATGTAGACGTCGTCGGCAATGTTGTCGGGGGCGTACTCACGCATGGTGGCGATGAGGTCCTGCATGCCGGGCGAGTCACCGATACCCCAGAGCGTGGTGTAGGTGCTGTGGGTGTAGGAGGCGTCGAACACCTCGGCGAGGCCGGTTCCCAGGAGGGCCGGGTTCCAAGCAGGGCTGTTGCCGGCCCACTGACCGGTATAGCCCGCACCGGCAGCACCACCGACGATTTCGGCGGTCTGAGTCGGACCGGTGGTCAGCCACACGAAGTCAGCACCGGACTCGGCGATGCCGGTGACAACCGGCGTCTGGTCAGCACCGGGAATGACCGCAGCCTCACCGTCGTAGACAATTTCGAGGCCGAGTGCTTCCGCGGCGATCTTGGCGCCGATAGCACCGTCCTGGCCGTAGTCGCCCGGGAACGACGCGATGGCCATCTTGTTGCCGTAGGTCTCGCTCATGTAGGTGACACCGTTCATGGCCTCGATGCAGTAGTTGGCCTGCACCTCGAGCACGTTCTGGCCGATCGACGGATCGGTCCAGCCCGAATACCAGCTGAGCGGAATTGCCACAAGGTCATCGTCGACAAGTGCTTCAGCGATCGCCGCCGTGTGCGGCGAACCGGTCGAGTTGGTCAGCATGACCACCGACTCGTCACCATCACCGGCGAAGGCGTCGTAGTTTTCGAGATGGGTCGGCACGTCGTAGGCGTTGTCGAGCACGACCGGCTCGACGGTCCAGCCGTTGTAGCCACCCTGATCGTTGTAACGCTCCCAGAATACCAGCTGGCCTTCGACGATCACTGTGGTGAGCGCGGCGAAGGTGCCGGAGAGGTCGGCGTTGAGACCGACGCGGATTACCTTGTTCTCGGCGTCGACGCCAATACCGGTGAGCATCTCACTGCCGGCATCGGCCGTGTCGTCACCGGCGTCGGCCGTGTCGTCGTCGGAACCGGAATCAGAACCGGAATCGGAACCGGAATCCGAGTCGGTCGAGGCCGAGTCGCTGCCACTGTCGCTGCTGTCCTCATCGTCACCGCAGGCGGCGGCAACGAGCGAGAACGCCAGCAACAGCGCAAGGAGAAGGCGCAGTTGCTTCATGGGTTTTCCTCCAGTTGGTTGGAATCACGATCCCTGATGGGACCGAGATCTGTTGTGGTTAACGAATGAATGTGGGCAGAAGCCGCTTAGTAGCTGAACGGCCAGCGCTTCCAGTAGTTGCGGATCTTGACCCAGATGCCGTACATGCCGAGCGGTTCGAAGATCAAAAACACGATGATCAGGACACCGAAGAGAACGATGTTCCAGTCGAACACGGAAAGTGTCCAGCCGGGAGTCACCGTCGAGGTGTTGATGAAGCCGAGGTCGTCGCCTTCAGTGAGGATGGTGTCGCCGACGACACCGGTGACACCGGATTCTTGATCCGACAACCACTTGGTGGCCTCTTCCACGAACTGGGGCATCATGTAAATCAGGAAGGCACCCACGATGGCGCCTGACGTGGTGCCGGCACCGCCGATCAAGAGGATGGCGATGAACTCCACCGACAAGAACAGACCGAAGTCGGTAGCCAGGGTCTGGCCGGAGAGGCCAACGAACAGCGCACCCGCCACGCCGGCGAAGAAGGAGCTGATGGCAAAGGCCTGGACCTTGTAGCGGAACTCGGCGATGCCCATGACCTCAGCGGCGATGTCGCGATCGCGGATCGCCTGCCAGGCCCGGCCGGTGCGGGTGCGGATGAGGTTCTTGGCGAGAAGGGTGAAGCCGATCGCAAGGACGAGGTACAGCAGGTAGCGCTTGCCCTCTTCGGCGATGTCGAACCACAGCCAGCGGCCGTCGTCCGACATGTTGATGAGCGGATCCTCTTCTTTCCAAAGGCGGATATCGAGCTCGGGAGCCTTCCGGCCGAGGGCCGGCGGACCGGCAATCTTGGCTCCCCAGCTGGTGTTGCCGAGGTGGATGCCGAGGAAGACGAGGCCGAGTGTCACGATCGCGAGATAAAGACCTCGGAGCTTCACCGCCACCGGCGAGACGAAGATGCCGATGAGGGCAGCAGCAATGCCTGCGCCTGGCAGCCAGACCCAGATCGGCAGGCTGTGACCCCAGGTGGTGCTGCCCGAGGCGCTGCCCAGGTAGGTGGCGGTGCACGCACCAACCCCCATGAAGAAGGCATGGCCGAGTGAGACCTGGCCGGCCACACCGCTGAGCAGGTTGAGGCCGTGAGCGGCGACGATGAGCATCAGCACCTTTGTGGAGGCGCGGATCCACTCGCCATCGCCGAGGAAGCGGAACAGCGGGATACCGTCGCCGATGAGTGGTAGCCAGCTGAGCCCGGGGATGTCGTCGTTGAGAACGGGGATCGAGAACGGCAGCAGGAAGAGCTGGATGATGAAGAAGGCCATGAGCGCCTTCTGCGTCCAGGTCGGCAGGATCTGGGTCTCGGATTCGTAGGAGGTGTAGAGATTGGGCCGCTTGTACATGAGTCAGTCCCTCCTCAGACCCGGCGGATCTCGGGCGTGCCGAACAGGCCATAGGGCCGAATGAGCAGGCCGATCATCATGACGACGTAGGGGACGATGACGGGGTAGCCGGCGCCGAGGATGTCGGTCTCGCCGGCGGCGTACTGACCGGCGAAGATCTCAGCAGCGCCGACGATCAAGCCGCCCAGCAGGGCACCGGTGGCGGAGTCGAGACCGCCGAGGATCACGGCCGGCAACGCTCGGAAGGCGATGTTGGCCGTTTCATTGTCGACCGCCAGCGACTGCTTCACCGGGGGCTGGGTAGCGAACACACCGCCGATCATGGCGAGCACTGCGCCCGCAGCCCAGGCGATGGCGAACACCCGGCCCACATTGATGCCTTGGGCCATGGCAGCTTCCTGGTCGAAGGCCACGGCCCGCATCGCGATGCCGAGGCGGCTTCGGTAGAAGATGAAGACCGCCACGAAGGCAATAGCCGCCGTCACCATCGCAGCGATGATCGAGTAGTTGATCGTCTCTTTACCGACTTGGAATCCGTCGATGCCCCAGGGAACCTTGACGTTGCGGAACTCGACCTTCACCGTGTCGTTGTTGAACACGCGGAGTGCGATCTCGAGCCCAAGTGTGATCACCGCCACCGAGAACAACGGCTGACCGACCATCGGACGGATCGTCAGGCGCTCGATCACCAAGCCGAGGATGGCGGCGAAGACCATGGCGAGAACAAGGCTTACGCCCCAGTGGAACCAGTCCGGGCCGGGAAGGCTGTTGATCGGGTTGTCGATCGTGGTCAACGGGATGTGATCGTCGGCCACTGCGAATGACAAGAACAGCGCGCCCGACACCGCAAGGGCGCCTTGGGCAAAGTTGACGGTCTGCGTGGCCTTGAAGATGAGAACGAAGCCGAGCGCCACGATGGCGTAGGTCGAGCCCATGCCGAGTGATCGCATCAAGGTCGCGAAGAAAATCTCCGGATCGTTGAAGAGCTGCATCGCCAAGAAGACCGTGATCGGGACCATGACCCCGAACAAGAACATCAAGGCGGGCTCCTGCCGGAGCTTCAACAGGAAGTTGTTCACGTGTACATGTCCTCGATCAGGTCACCGAACATCTCGTCCATTGCACTCCGCTTGAGCTTTTGCGTGGCCGTGAGTTCGCCGTCTTCGTGATCGAGTTCCTTCGGAATCATGCGGAACTTCCGCACGTTCTCGACGCGGGCGAACTTCTCGTTGGTCTCGTTGACGACACCTTGGATCAGCTCGATCACTTCCGGCTTCTCGGTGAGGTCGCGGTAGGTCGTGTACGGGATGTTGTTGCGCAACGCCCAGTCACCGACGGTCTCCAGCTCAATGCCGATCAGGGCCGAGAGGAACTTGCGGCCATCGCCGATCACCATCGCTTCCTTGACGAACATCGACGTCTTCAGCGAGTTCTCGATCTCCGACGGTGAGATGTTCTTGCCGCCCGAGGTGATGATGATGTGCTTAATGCGGTCGATGATCTTGACGTGGGTGCCATCAACCCACTCACCGACGTCGCCGGTCATAAGCCAGCCGTCCTCGGTGAAGGTTTCGGCGGTCTTATCGGGCTTGTTCCAGTAGCCGACGAACACCCCGGGGTGCTTGGTCTGGATTTCACCGGTCTCGGGGTCGAGGCGCAGCCCGATGTCGGCATAGGGCTCACCCACGGTGCCGAGCTTGTTGCGGCCGGCAAAGTTGCAAGTGGCGACGGCAGCGTTCTCGGTCATGCCGTAGAGCTCGAAGACAGGCACACCGATGCCCATAAAGAACTCGAGAACCTCTGGGGCGATGGCCGCCGCGCCGGACGCGGAATAGCGGCAGCGGCGCAGGCCGATGCGCTCCTTGATCGCCCGGAAGACCAGCGGTTCGCCGATCCACGAGAACACCCGGCTCTTGGCGGTGTGGTTGCCGCCGTTTCTGGCCTTCTCCTTGCCGATCGCTCGGGCCAGGCGGATCCCGAAGTTGAAGAGGGCTTTCTTGAACCGGGTGGCGTCATTGCCACGGATGTGGACGCCGGCGTAGAGGCGCTCCCAGATACGGGGCACGGCGAAGAACACGGTCGGTTGAATTTCCCGGAGGTTCAACGTCACGGTGTCGATCGATTCGGCGAAGTTGAGCGACGGACCGGCCGTGCACATGGTCCAGGTCGAGAAGATCCGCTCGGCGACGTGGCACAGCGGGAGATAGGTGAGGATGAGGTCGTCGGGACCCGGGCCCTTTCCGTCGGGCACGCGAGCGGTTTCGTTGATGATCTTCTCCATTGCGTACGCGGCGTTCGCGTTGGAGAGCATGGCGCCCTTCGGCGGACCGGTGGTGCCCGAGGTGTAGACGAGCGTCATGATGTCGTCGGGGGTGGCCTCTGCCATCAGCTTCTCGACGGCGCCGGGGTTGGCCTCGCGATGCTGACGCCCAAGCTCGAGGAAGTCGTCCCAGAACATGAGGCGCTCGTCGGTGTAGTCGCCGAAACCGCGCGGCTCGGAGTAGAGGATGCGCTGGATCGCGCTGCCAACCTCGGGATCGATCTCGAGGACCTTGTCTGCCTGTTCCTGATCCTCGGCGAAGTAGACCTTCGGCGTGCAGTCGCCGACCAGGTACTCGACCTCGGCGGACGGGTTGGTCGGGTACAGCCCGACCGTAATCCCTCGAACGGCGACCGTGGCGAGATCGAGGATGATCCACTCGGGGTTGTCCTCGGAGTGGATGGCGACCCGGTCTCCCACTTCGAGGCCGGTGGCGAGCAGGCCGTGGGCGGCGGTCTCGATCAGGTCCCAGGTCTGTGCCCAGTTGTATTCCTGCCAGATGCCGAAGTCCTTCTCTCGCATCGCAACCTTGCCGGGCATGGTGAGCGCCCAGTTCCGTGCGAGTGATGCGACGGTCTTCGTCCCCGTCGTCGTCGAGGACATTTCCTCGATCGTTGCGGCCATTCGTGCTTCCCCCCGGTCGACGTAGGCGGAGGGCAATCTAGGTGCACTGATTGGGGATGGTCAAGACTTTAACCAGTTAGGCCAACGGCTAATTCTGGGCGCCTTTCAGGACAAACGGCGCGCATCGTGGTCCGTCCGAAGGAGCCGACAACCTCACCCAGTTATCGCGGCCGTTCGAGCGCCGTGACCCGCTGAAGCCGACGCCGGTGACCGGGGTAGTCGTTCATCGCGTAGTGCACGGTCATGCGGTTGTCCCACAGCACCACCTGGCCGGTTTCCCAACGGACTCGGACCTGGAACTCGGGCCGGGTCTGGTGGGCGTAGAGGAACGAGAGGAGGGCATCGCTCTCGGCATGTTCGAGTTCCTCGATCCGGGTCACGAATGCCGGATTGACGTACAGCGCCCGACGACCGGTCCGCGGGTGGATGCGCGCGACCGGGTGCGTCGCTGCCGTCGACGGACCCTCCTCTTTCTCCGGGTAGACATGCGTAGCGGTGAGTTCGGAGACCCACGACTGGAGGCGCGGCGACAGCCGATCGAAGGCGAGCGCCGTGTTTGCGAAAAGCGTGTCGCCCCCGATCGGTGGCAGCTCGCATGCATGCAGGATCGACACGGCGGCAGGGGGCGACGTGAAGGAGATGTCGCAGTGCCAGAACTCGCCGCCGAAGGTCTCCGTGTCGTCGGGCTCCTTAATCACCTGAAGGATCGCAGGGTGTTCGGGGATGGCGTCGATGAACGGGTGCACGTACGGGTCCCCGAACGACTCGCCGACACGAACATGGTCGGCCACCGAGAACTCGTCTTGTCCGGACACGACGAGGACGTGGTGCTCGTCGAGCAGATCCTGCAGCGCGCCGAGTTCGACGTCGCCGGCGTCGGTCAGGCGGACGCCGTCGACGCGCGCGCCGAGCGACGCAGCGAGCGGCGTGACGGTCCAGTCGTTCACGGCGTCAGTCCACCCGGCCCGACCGCACGATGCAAGGCGCAGACCGCACGATCAGCCAGACTCTGCAGCGATGCGCATCGTCGGCCGCGACGGCGCCATGGCAGCGGCGAGAGCGGCAGAAAAGCGGCGCGCCGACGGTTCCAGCCGCCGCAGTGGGCACAGGCCACCCTGCGCTGCCACTGTGATCAGGTGGCGATACTCCCCCTCCCCTCCCCGACGCGCGACGCGGTCGAGACCTGGGTCGACGACCATCTCGGCCACCTCTTCGACGGTCCGGCAATCGGCTCTCCCGCCTTTCGTGGTGGTCAACGGTCCGCTGATGCGGCCCTCGCTGCGTTCGATGTTCGTGGGTACGCCGCAACCCGAAACGAGGTTGCGCCGATCGAGCGCCGGGGCGCCTCCCGCCTTTCGCCCTACATCCGCCATGGGCTACTGCCACTCCCCGAGGTCTGGAGGGCTGTCGGCGGCGGACCCAACCGCGATGTGGAGAAGTTCCGCGACGAGTTGCTGTGGCAGGAGTACAGCCGCCATTGGTACGCCCGCCTGGGGCGAGCCACCGCCGATCCGGTCCGCAACGCTCCGACCGACGTCCGGCCCGGCGACGGGTGGGATCGCATGCTGCCGTGCCTCAACGCCGTGGTCGGCGAGCTTGAGCAGGACGGCTGGCTCGTCAACCAGACCCGCATGTGGCTCGCTGGCGACTGGACCGTGCGCCACGGTCAGGACTGGCGTCTAGGCGAAGACCGTTTCTTCCGCCATCTACTCGACGGCTCCCGGGCGGCCAACCGACTCGGCTGGCAGTGGACCACCGGCGTCGGCTCGAACAAGCCCTACGGCTTCAGCCGCTGGCAGGTCGAGAAACGAGCGCCGGGGTTGTGCAAGCGCTGCCCGCACCGTGACGCCTGCCCGATCGACGCCTGGCCCGACGAGCCGTCGTTCGTCTCGGTCGACTGGCCTGCAGAAGTCGACCTCACCGGACCGGACGAGATCGTCACCCACGCCGCGCCCGACACTGTCTGGCTGACGGCAGAGTCGTTGGGCACGACCGATCCTGCCCTCTCGCTCAATCCGAGCCTGCCGGTGGTTTTCGTCTTCGACGAGCCGCTGCTCGCCCGGCTGCGCCTCGACAGCAAGCGACTGGTCTTTCTCACCGAGACGCTCGCTGAACTCGCCGAGGGTCACGATCTGGAGCTCCGGCTCGGCGACCCGGTCGACGAACTCGTGGGGCGCAGCCTCGCCGTCACCCATGCCCCCGTGCCCGGCTTCGCTGATCGAGCATCGGTGATCCGCCCCGTCGAAGTTCACCCGTGGCCGTGGCTTCGCCAGCCGCGGCCGGGTTCGGTGCGGTCGTTCAGCGCCTGGCGCAAGAAGGTCGACCGGCGATGAGCGGAGGTCCCGGCGACTTCAAGATCTGCGCCTCGTGCGGACGGACAATGACCTGGCGCAAGGCATGGGCGAAGAACTGGGACGACGTCCGCTACTGCTCGAACGCCTGCCGCAGCCGCAAGCTGAAAGCGGTCGACCACGACCTCGAAGCCGCCATCCTCCGCCTGCTCTCTCAACGGTCGGGCGGGGCCACGATCTGTCCGAGCGAAGCGGCCAAGGTCGTCGAGGCCGACGACTGGCGAACGCTGATGGAACCCGCCCGGTCCGCAGCCCGGCGACTCGTCGCCTCCGGCGACGTCGTGATCACGCAACAGGGGGCGGTCGTCGACCCATCGTCCGCCAAGGGCCCGATCAGAATCCGGCGAGCATGAGTGACACCGACCTCGGACTCGACGGCGAGACGCACCTCGACGACGACGCCAACGATCGGGTGCACCACCACGCACGCGTCGGGGACGAACATCCGCAGGGGTCTGATGGTTTGTTCACGACGCTGTGCGGACTCCGGATCACGCCCCGCCCCGACGCAGGGAAGCTCCCATGCTGTCCGATGTGCGCGCTTGTGATGGGCCGCCCCTGCCGGTGAGCAGCCCGGAGGCGGACGTCAGTCGCGAACGCGCAACCACTGCAGAAAGACGACCATGCCGGCGAGGGCGAACATGGCGGCTCCCGCCCAACCCCACCACTCCCCACCCGCACCGATCGCGAACCCGGCACCGGTGAACAGTGCGCACAGACCCGCATCGCGGAGCAGACGCTCGGGAGTCGGCTCCGCTCCGGCGCGACGAAACATGCGCTCCAGACCATTCCGTGGGGTGAGATCGGGCTCGTCGCTCACGGTCCGAACCGTACCGCCGCAGCACCGACACCAGAGGGGCGGCGAAGCAAACTAGCGCTCGACGAGGTCCATGGTCTCGGGCTGGCAGACCGGGCACCACCAGACATTGCGCCCGTCGGCATTCGCCGTTTCGATCGGCTCCGCGCAACGACGACATGGCGCGCCGGTGCGCTTGTAGACGTAGAGCCGGTCACCGCGTTTGAGCTCGCGGGGCGACTCGACGCCCATCTCGTCAGGCAGAACGGTCACGATCTTGCCCATCTTCTCGCCGTCCGTGAGCGCGACCACCGACCGACGCCAGATGTCATCGATGGCCCAAGGCTCGAGGGACTTCGCGACGGTCAACGGATGGATCCCGGCAAGGAACAACAGCTCGGACCGATACACGTTGCCGATCCCGGCGACCACCTTCTGGTCGAGCAGGGCGGCTCCAATCGAGATGGACCGGCGGCTGAGCCGGCGCCCGAGTTCGTCGGCTCCATCGGCGGGATCGAGGATCGGATCCGGACCGAGTCGAGCGCGGAGATCGTCCTCGTCCTCCGGGGTGATGAGCTCGCACGCCGTCGGGCCGGCGAGGTGCAGATGATCGGTCTCGGTCTCCATGACGAGCCGCGCATTCGGCGACGGCTCCGGCGCCGGCAGCGACCGAACCCGAAATTTGCCGAACAATCCGAGATGCACGTGCAGGATGTCGCCCTCGTCGAACCGGTAGAAGAGATGCTTTCCGAGCGCGTCGATGCCGGTGATGGTCTGGCCGTTGAGGGTCGCCGCTCCGTCGGCGAAACGTCCCTGCGGTGACGACGTCCGGACCGGCTTGCCGCGGAAGCGCCGCCCCTGCAGCCGAGCGGCCCGATGGAGAACGTGTCCCTCCGGCATGGATCAGCCGAAGGCCCGGCTGGGCAGATCGGTCACGTCACCATCGATCGCCTCGGCGATCACCTTGGCGACCGTTTCCGGCGGCAACCCTTCGGGCATCCTCGGCGCCTGACCCTCGATGGCACGATCGGCGAGCCCGGTCTCGGTGTGAGGGGGCCGGGCATCGATCACCCGTACCTTGGCTCGCCGCGCCTCGCGGGCGAGGGCTTCGTCGAACGACGCCACTGCTGCCTTCGACGCTCCGTAGGCGGCCATGCCGGGCAGGTTCTGCTCGGCGATCACGCCGGAGATGTTGACGATCACGCCGCCGGCTCGGAGGTGCGTGAGCGCAGCCTTGGCGAGAGCGATCGGGACGAACGTGTTCGTGAGGAACAGCTCTTCCATCGTGTCGAGCGACAGGTCGACGACATTGCCGAACGCCACGACTCCGATGGCATTGACGACCACGTCGAGTCCCCCGCCGTGGTCGACGGCGGCCTCGACGGCGATGTCAGCGTTGCGGGGATCCCGCAGGTCGAGGGCAAGACGCTTGGCGGCGACAGGCACGGCGCCGAGCCGGTCGGCGTTTCGCGCAACGAGGGTCAAGACGTCACCTCGAGCAGCGAGCTCGGAGGCGATCGCAGCGCCGAGCCCGCCGGAACCACCGGCGATCAGGACGGAACGAGGGTGAGCGATCTCGGACACGTGAGTACTACGGGACCGCGGGCGTGCCCGGATTCAGCTGGGGTGCCTCTCGGACGCCGGCACACGGCGTCGATACCGGGGTTCGGTTCCGACGGTTCACCGCCTTGGCCGGAGGACCTGCGAACCTTGGACGATGGCGTCTCGTACCCGTGCTGCCCGCTATGCCAAGCGCCGCAAGAACCGCATGGCGAAGCGCGACCACGACCTCACCGACGAGCAGTGGGCCGACTTGCAGGAGGCCTGGAACGGCTGTGCGTACTGCGGCGCCAGCGGCGTGCCCATGCAAAAGGACACGGTTCTCGCGATCTCTCGAGGCGGGCGCTACACGATCGACAACGTCGTGCCCGCCTGCCGGTCGTGCAACGCCAGCAAATGCAACGACGAGGTCACCGGGTGGATGCGACGCAAGAAGCTCGACGAGAAACGCTTCCTGGTCCGGCAGTACGAGATCCGCAAGGAGCTCGAAGGGCACGCCGCCGACCCTTCCTAGACTCGACACCCTGATGTCCGAGTCCGCCCGCCTCATCACGATCAACCCGACGTCGATCGATGATGCGCTCGTCGTCGAGGCGGGCGCCGCGCTCGCAGAGGGGAGGCTCGTCGCGATCCCGACCGAGACGGTCTACGGCCTCGGCTGCAACGCACTTGATCCCGACGCAATCGCCGGTGTGTTCGAGGCCAAGGGCCGACCGGCATCTGATCCGCTGATCGTCCACGTCGACGGTGTCGCCATGGCCGACACACTCATCGAAGGCGGGCTTCCCACGGTCGCCACTCGGCTTGCGGCTGCGTTCTGGCCCGGACCCCTCACGATGGTGCTGCCCAAGACCGAGATCGTGCCGGATGCGATCACCAGCGGTGGCCCGACCGTCGGCGTCCGGTGTCCGGCGCACCCGGTCGCCCGAGCCCTGATCACGGCATCCGGCGTGCCCGTCGCTGCGCCGAGCGCCAACCGCTTCGGGCGCATCAGCCCGACCACGGCGGTACACGTCGTCGAGGAACTCGGTGACCGGATCGACCTGATCGTCGACGCCGGCCCAGCCAATCACGGCGTCGAATCCACCGTGGTCACGTTCGAGGGCGACGACGCCGTCATCCTCCGCCATGGAGCACTCACCGCCGAGGCCCTCGCCGACCATGTCGCTGTACGCGAGGTGGAAGAGGCCGACGCCGAAGCCCGAGCTGCGGCGCCCGGCCATGACCTTCGGCACTACTCCCCACGAACACCGGCAATCGCCACGACGACGACTCCCGGCGATGCGACGGAGGGCGACATCGTCTATGTCGCGTACGACGACCGTGCGATTCCCCTTCCCAGTGGATGGAGCTTTTTCTCCCTCGGCGACCGATCCGACCTCGAACTCGTCGCCCGCGACCTCTACGCCAACCTCCGGCGTCTCGACGCCGCCGCCCATGACCTGATCGTCATCGAACTCACCGGCGCCGCCGGTATCGGCCGAGCGATCGACGACCGGCTCACCCGAGCGGCGTCAGGGATCGTGACGACGACGGACATCGCGCTCGCCAGAGCCGTGGCTGAAGTACTTCAGGCGAAACCGTCACCTGACCCTCGGCGGCGGTGACGGGCCCAGACCTTGAACGGTAGGGTCGCCGCATGCGTCGTGCCGAGAAAGCCGATCGGATCGGAGAGATCCTCGACGACCTCTACCCGAAGCCGCCGATCCCGCTCGACCACACCGACCCGTACACCCTGACCGTCGCCGTTGCGCTCTCGGCGCAAACCACCGACAAGAAGGTCAACGAGGTCACACCGGCCCTGTTCGCCCGGGCGAGCACCCCTGAGAAGATGGCCGAACTCTCCCCCGAGGAGATCCTGGGGTACATCAAGCAGGTCGGCCTGGCGCCGACCAAAGCCAAGAACCTCTCGACGATGGCCCACCAGATCCTCGACGCCGGCGGCGAGATCATCCCCGACTGGGATTTTCTGGAGTCACTCGCCGGTGTCGGTCACAAGACGGCCGGCGTCGTCATGGCCCAATCGTTCGGCGTGCCGTCGTTTCCAGTCGACACCCACATCCACCGACTCGCCCACCGCTGGGGGTTGTCCGACGGCACGACGGTCGAGCGCACCGAGCGCGATCTCAAAGCAGTGTTTCCGGAGGACACCTGGAACCGTCGTCACCTCCAGATCATCTTCTTCGGGCGTGAGTACTGTCCGGCGCGCAATCACGACCTCGCGACGTGCGACATCTGCTCGTGGGCAGCAACCAAGAAGCAAATCGCCCTCGAGGCGAAAGCAACACCGAAGAAACGCTCCGCCGCCAAGATGTCCACCTCTCGGGGCTGAACGTGGACTCGATCCGCCTCGCCTCATGGAACCTGTGGTGGCGCCACGGAGAACTTCCCGCTCGCGAGCCCGCGATCCTCTCGACCTTGCGACACCTCGACGCAGACGTCATCGGGCTCCAGGAAGTCTGTTCCCGCGAGCCCGACCAGCCTGCGTGGCTTCGTGACGAACTCGGCGTCAATGTCGTCGCATCCCCCGACGGCGCCGATGATCAACACACGATCGTGAACATGATTGCGTCGCGCTGGCCGATCATCGAGTCGGACTGGCGGTGGCTTGATGTCGGGGACATGCCGAAGCACCGAACCGTTCTGTGGGCACAGGTCGACACGCCCGTCGGTCCCTGGGATGTCTTCACCACCCACCTTTCGCACGGCTTCGATCAGAGTGCCCTGCGTTCGCGTCAGCTCGACGAGATCGCCGCATGGATCGACGAGCGGCGACGAGCGAATGACAGTGCGCTCCTTCCGCCCGTCCTCGTCGGCGACCTCAACGCTGTGCCGGACAGCGACGAGATCCGTCGCCTCACCGGCCGGTCGGCGCCGGCGGTGCCAGGCCTCGTCCTGAGCGACTGCTGGGAACACGTCGGCACCGGCGATGGCGCCACGTACTCGGCCTCCAACCCGTACGTCACGAACTCGGCCTGGCCTGAACGCCGCCTCGACTATGTGATGGTCTCGTGGCCTCGCCGGCGACCCAACGGCAACCCGGTGGCAACGCATCGCTTCGGGCTCGACCCGGTCGACGATGTCATCGCCTCCGACCACTGGGGTGTCGCAGTCGACCTCACGGTCGCACCACCTCCCGGGTGACGAGTCAGACCCTCACCGCTCTGAAGGACCCACGCTGGCCGACATTTTCGGCCCCGGCTGCATCAGTCGTCGGTTGAGGCAGCCTCGGCTGCCGCCCGAGCCTCGAGCATGGCATGCACGGCCGCCGCGTTCTCGGCGTCACGAGCGAGCAGGCGAGCGATCGTTTCGCCATCGACTCCGAGTTCCCCGAGGACAGCGGCAGAATCCTCGCCGAGCCGCGGTGCGTGCTTCGCCGGAAAGGTCTCGGCGGTTTCGCGCACTCCACCGAACGGGACCGGTGGGCGGGCGATCCGCATCGGCCCGCCAACGGGATGCTCGGTCTCGATGATCGACCCGAGATGACGGACCTGCTCATCGTCGAACACCCCGTCGAGAGTGTTGACCCGAGCAACGGGGACACCGAACGCGTCGAGCGTGGCACACACCTCGGCGACGGGAACGTCGGCGATCAGGGCGTTCACCTCGGCCACGAGTTCGTCGATGTTGGCTTCGCGGAGGGCGGGTGTCGCGAAACGCGGGTCGGTGTGAAGCGACGCTTCCCGCCAGATCGAGAAGAGTTCGATCGCGCCATCGCTCACGAGAATGATCGACACCGGGCCGTCGGCGGCCTGAAACGTGGGGAACCAGTCGGCCAGTTCACCGGGACCACTGCTCACGCCGTCGCCGACATAGGTGCGTGACCACATCACGTCGGGCCACTGGTAGCTCAACGCCGATTCGAGCATGGTGATCGGCAGGTACTGACCGCGTCCCGTGCGGGCGCGTTCCAACAGCGCTGCGGTGACCGCTTGCGCAGTCGTGAGGGCGGTCACCTTGTCGAAGATGATCATGCGGACGTTCTCCGGATCTTCGCCACCCTGGGCTGCAGCCGTGCCGGCAGTCGCCTGAATGAGCGGGTCGAATACCCGTCGGTTCCCATACGGCCCGGTGCCGTACCCGGTGATCGAGGCATAGACGAGTTCTGGCCGGATCGCGGACAAGGCTTCGTAGCCGAGCCCCATGCGATCGAGGACACCGGGGCGGTAGTTCTCGATGAGCGCGTCGGCGGTTCGAACGAGATCGAGGAAGATCGCTCGCTCCTCGTCGACCTTCAGATCGAGACACACCGATTTCTTGTTGCGGTTGACCGTGGCGAACATCGCCGCCATACCGTTCCGAGCTGGTCCGAGGAACCGGGCGGTATCACCGGTGAACGGCGGCTCGATCTTGAGGACGTCGGCGCCTTGATCGGCCAGGGTCATCGCCGCCATCGGGCCGGAGACCGTCGTCGTCAGCTCCAGGATCCGGTAGCCGTCGAGTGGGCCCTTTCGTGTCTCCCCCATGGCGCGACCGTAGTGCGGATCCGCCGAGCCGTCCCGGGAGGACTCAGGCGCAGGCGTCGATCCAATCGATCTCAAACGTGAACTCGCCGTCGATCCCATCCGCGAGGATCACCCCGATCTGTGTCGCCTGATCGGGATCGAACGGTTCCGACGTGACGAGGTTGCCGAAGACGCGGGGCTCCATGCCAGTGAGTGGCACAACGACCACTTCCCAGTCACCACCGACGGCGGGGATCGGGTTGTAGTGCGTGACACGGGTCGAGGCATCATCGTCGGCGAGGAGTTCGTAGGCCCGACCGTCGGTGCGGATTCGAAGTTGGAGTTCCGTCGCGCCGGTCAGTGAGCCGTCGACCAGGCCGCGGATCGACGAAAATCCGCCGCCGAGCGTCACGATCGTGCCGCTCCACTCGAGGCGGCTCGAATCGATCACGCCACGGGCATCGGATCGGCCGCCCATGACACCGTCGTTGACGATGAACCAGTTCGGTTCGTCGAAGTCGGTGACCCGCACGCAGCGGTCCGAGACCGTCGTGGTCGGTGACTCGCTGGTGGTCGACGACGGCGGTGCGGTTGTCGCAGGAGCCGCCGTGGTGGACGGCAGGGTGGTCGGGGGCGTCGTCGTTGATGGGGCGCTGGCCGACTCGACGGCGCGGTCGGATGTCGTCGCCGTGCTGCTGCCGCAGGCGGCGGCGATCACAGCGACAGTGACAATGGCGAGGCAAAGGCGCACGGCCGCAGTCTGATCGGCTGGCGTCCGCTGTTCGCACTCGGGCGCCCGACGGCGCCCACCAAGCCGGTACCGGCCGAAGAACCGACTACTCGATCCGCATCCCCGAGATGGCCCGGCTGATCACCAGCTGCTGGATCTGCTCGGTGCCCTCGAAGATGTCGTGGATCTTGGCGTCGCGGTGCCAGCGCTCGACTGGGTACTCACGGGTGTAGCCGTAGCCGCCGAGGATCTGGATCGCCCGCTCCGTGGTCCAGGTCGCCACCCGGCCGGCCTTCATCTTGGCCATCGAACCTTCGGCGTTCTTGAACGCACGCTGCTTTCCGAGCCACGCCGCCTTCCAGATGAGGGCGCGGGTGGCCTCCACTTCGGTGGCCATGTCAGCGAGCATGAAGGCAATGCCCTGGTTCTTGATAATCGGGCGACCGAACGCGTGCCGTTCCTTGGCGTACTCGGTCGCGTACTCCGTGGCGGCACGGGCAATACCGAGCGCCTGCGCGCCGACGGCCGGTCGGGTCGCCTCGAAGGTCTGCATCGCGGCCTGCGCATTACCNGACTCACCCCGACGCACACGGGCGAGACGCTCGTCGAGCTTCTCCTTGCCGCCGAGGAGGCAGTGGCCGGGTACGCGCACATCGTCGAGGACGACCTCGGCGGTGTGGCTGGCCTTGATGCCGTGCTTCTTGTACTTCTGTCCCTGGNTAAGNCCAGCGGTGCCGGGCGGGACGATGAAGCTGGCGTGACCCTTCGACCCGAGCTCGGGGTCGACCACGGCGACGACGACGTGGATATCGGCCATGCCACCGTTGGTGATCCAGGCCTTCGTGCCGTTGAGGACCCATTCGTCCTTGGCCTCGTCGTACTTGGCGGAGAGCCGGTAGCCGTTGACGTCGGACCCGGCGTCTGGCTCAGAGGCGGCGAACGCACCTGTGTTGATCTTGGAGCCGTCGCTGTAGCACTGCGGCACCCACTCCATGACCTGCTCTGGGGTGCCGGAAGCGGCGATGCCAGCGGCGGCGAGACCGGAGCCCATGATCGCCATGCCGATACCGGCGTCACCCCAGAAGATCTCCTCGATCGCCATGACCATGGAGATGCCGGTGGGGTCGTTCATCATCATCTCGGCCATGAACTCCCAGCTGTAGAGACCGATCTCGGCAGCCTGCTCGACGATCGGCCACGGGAACTCTTCTCGTTCGTCCCACTCTTCGGCATTGGGACGCATGACATCGACCGCGAACTCGTGCAGCCACTTCTGCAGCGTGAGTTGGTCTTCGTTCAGCGCAAGGGAGAAATCGGACATCGGAGGCTCCTCTGTGCAGTTCGGCCGGGGGTTACTGATCGGTAACCTCTGNACCGTACCCGTCGGTCGCGACGAGGCCAACCCGACGGGTCGGGACCTCTCGATCTTTGATGCTGTTCTGACTCGCTGCTGGCGCTGCCCCCACGGCCATATCAGATCGCTCCTGGGCTACAGAACCCAACCAAGCAGCAGCCGGAGCGCTCCGGCGGTAACCGCAGCCGCAAAGAGACCATCGAGGAGCCGAGCGTCGACTCGACGCATCCACTGCGACCCGATGCGAGTTCCGACGACCACGCCGATGATGCCGACGATCATCATCCCGGTGTGCTCTGACCAGGCGAGGCCGGCAAGACCAAAGACGACGATCTTCGCCGAATGATTGAACACCTGGGCAAAGGCGAAGGTAGCGACGAAGGCGGGATGGTCACGGGTCGCGGCCTTGAACGCCGGTGACAACAGTGGGCCCGTCGCCCCGATCGTCGGCTGCAGAAGGCCGTTCAGGGCACCGACGAGGGCGAAGCGATGACCGCGCCCAGGCGACGGCGCCAGCCAGTTGGTCGCCGCCGGCCACCACACCGCCACGAGCGCGAACACGCCGATCACAGCCCTGCCCCCATCCTCCGGGACTCCGTCGGCGAGCAGGTACCCGGCGACCGACACGGGAAGTACGGGTGCAAGGTACGGACGCAACACCTCCCAGTCGGCCTCTCCGCGCAATGTCACGGCCCGGGTCGAGTTGGCGAACAACTGGATCACGGCGTGGACCGGCACCGCCACCAGCGGGTCGACGAACTGAAGGATGACGATCAGCAAGATCAGCCCGCCACCCGCACCGGCCACGGCAGTGATCGCCGACGTCACCACCGCCACGAGCAGCAGGATGAGGAGTTCGACCTCGGACACAACTTGTATCGTACTTGTCTTGCATCTGGTCAGCCGGGCCTCTCACCCGACTCCGTGCAGATCACGCCTTCGGGATGCCACCGCACCGATATCCTCGGCGATCATGAGCGACTCCCGGATCCCCGACAAGCCCGACCTCGCCGGCCTCGAGGACAAGTGGGACGCCGTATGGGACAACACGGGCATCTACCACTTCGACGTAACGAAGACGCGTGACGAGGTCTTCTCGATCGACACCCCGCCGCCCACGGTCTCAGGCTCACTCCACGTCGGCCACGTCTTCAGCTACACCCACACCGACACGATCGCCCGGTATCAACGCATGGCCGGCAGCGAGGTCTTCTACCCGATGGGGTGGGACGACAACGGCCTACCCACCGAACGTCGTGTCCAGAACTACTTCGGTGTCCGCTGCGACCCATCGCTGCCCTACGACCCTGACTTCACCGCCCCCGACGATGCCGGCGACCCGAAAGCCGTCGGCAAGCGTCCGACCATCGCCGTCAGCCGACCCAACTTCATCGAACTGTGCGTCCAACTCACGGTCGAGGATGAGAAGGCCTTCGAGGGGCTGTTCCGTCGCCTTGGGCTGTCGGTCGACTGGACCCGCACCTACGAGACGATCAACGACCACTGCCGGCGCATCAGCCAGCTGGCGTTCCTCGACAACCTGAACGCCGGTCAGGCGTACCAGATCGAGGCGCCGTCGCTGTGGGACGTCACCTTCCAGACCGCCGTCGCCCAGGCCGAGCTCGAGGACAAGGAGATGCCGGGCGCCTACCACAAGCTCCGCTTCGCCGGTGTCGGCGACACCCCCGACATCTGGATCGACACCACCCGACCCGAACTCGTCCCGGCGTGTGTCGCCCTCGTCGCCCATCCCGACGACGAGCGCTATCAGCCCTACTTCGGCGGCACCGTCTCGTCCCCGCTGTTCGGCGTTGAGGTCCCTGTCGTCGCGCACGAGCTGGCGCAGCCCGACAAGGGCACTGGCATCGCCATGATCTGCACCTTCGGCGACACCACCGACGTCACCTGGTGGCGCGAACTCGACCTGCCGGTCCGCACGGTCATCCAGCGCGATGGCAAGTTCGCAGCCGAAACACCCGACTGGATTCCGAAGGGCGCCGCCACCGAGGCCTACCAGCGCCTCGCCGGTCTTCGCTCGAAAAACGCCCAGGACGAGATCGCTGCGATGCTCGCCGAAGCGGGCGAGATGGACGGCGACCCTCGACCGATCACCCACCCCGTCAAGTTCTTCGAAAAGGGAGACAAGCCGCTCGAGATCGTCAGCTCTCGCCAGTGGTACATCCGAAATGGCGGCCGCGACGACGACCTGCGTCAGGCACTCATCGATCGTGGCGACGAGATGAACTGGGTCCCGAGCTATATGCAGACCCGCTACACCTCCTGGATCGAAGGCCTCAACGGTGACTGGCTGATCAGCCGTCAGCGCTTCTTCGGCGTCCCGATCCCGCTCTGGTACCCGCTCGACGCAGCNGGCGAGCCGGTCTGGGACCAGCNGATGATCCCGTCCGAGGATCAGCTCCCGATCGACCCGTCGACCGACGTCCCCGCCGGCTACGACGAGGCGCAGCGCGGCCAGGCCGGCGGCTTCATGGGCGAACCCGACATCATGGACACCTGGGCGACGTCGTCGCTCACGCCGCAGATCGCGACCGGCTGGCGAACCGACGAGGACCTCTACGCCCGCACCTTCCCGATGGACGTCCGTCCACAGGCGCACGACATCATCCGGACCTGGCTGTTCTCGACCGTTGTCCGGGCGCACTTCGATGCTGACAACATCCCGTGGAAGAACTGCGCGCTCAGCGGCTGGATCCTCGATCCCGATCGCAAGAAGATGTCGAAGTCGAAGGGCAACGTCGTCGTACCCACCGAACTCCTCGAGCAATACGGCTCCGACGCCGTTCGCTACTGGGCGTCGTCGGGTCGCCCCGGCACCGACACGGCGTTCGACGAAGGCCAGATGAAGATCGGTCGACGCCTCTCGATCAAACTGCTCAACGCCAGCAAGTTCGTCCTCGGCTTCGGCGACACGAGTGAGGGCATCGACCCGGGCAAGGTCNCCGATTCCCTCGACCGGTCGATGCTCGACCGCCTCGGCGATCTTGTCGACGAGGCGACCGCAGCGTTCGATGGCTTCGACTACGCCCGGTCACTCGAACGCACCGAGTCGTTCTTCTGGTGGTTCACCGACAACTACATGGAGCTGGTCAAGGCCCGCGCCTACGGCGAGTACGGCGACGAGCGCGCCGCGTCGGCTCATCACGCGCTGCGCCTGGCGCTGTCGACACTGCATCGGCTCTTCGCCCCGTTCCTGCCCTTCGTCACCGAAGAGGTCTGGAGCTGGTGGCAGGACGGATCGATCCATCGCGCCGCATGGCCCACCGCTGCCGAGCTGCGCGAGCCAGCCGCTGGTACCGGTAGCACTGCCTGTGATGTCGCCACCAACGCCCTCGTGATCGTCCGCCGGGAGAAGAGCGAGGCGAAGCGCAAGCTCCGCACTGCGGTCCTCGAAGCGACCTTCTCCGGGCCGGAGGGCGAGCTCGTCCTGCTCGATCAGGTGATCGACGACGTCAAGGCCGCCGGCGTGATCCACGTCGTCAACCCTCACGGCGAGGGCGCCACGCTCAGCGTCGCCGTCGAACTCGAGCCGGAAGAAACGGCCTGACCATGGCGGTCGGCGACCGCGAACGCTGGAACGACAAATGGGCCGAGGCCGGCCGGGGCACCTCTCACGGCTCGGCGCTCGTCGACCTCGTGCGCCCATGGCTGCCCCCGTCGGGATCCCTCCTCGACATTGCCGGTGGCGGTTCGAGCGACTCGCTGCACTTCGCGCGGCTCGGTCTCGACGTCACCGTTGCCGACGTGAGCGACGTCGGGCTGATCCAGGCCACGCAGCGTTGCCTCGCCGAAGACCTCAAGATCTCGACCATCGAGATCGATCTCGAGACCGAGTCGATCCCCGCCGGGCGCTGGGACGTCATCACCGTGGCGAACTATCTCCAGCGCGACCTGTTCGAGTCACTCGTCGACCATCTCGCTGAGGACGGCGTGATCGGCGTGGTGATCGCTACCGAGACCAACCTCGAACGCAACGAGAGACCGAGTCGTGGTTTTCTCCTCGACCGCNGTGAACTGCCGGCCCTCATTCCGGGGGTCGAGACCCTGCACGTCTCCGAGTCCTGGCGCGACAACGGCCGCCATGAGGCCCACTTCGTCGGGCGGCGCCGCTGATCTAGATCGGGTCCTGGTCCCAGAGGTGGGTTTGGGGCGGGTCTCCGTAGAGCACTTCGGCAGGCGACTTCTTGTCGATGTTGCCGATCAGCCCGCGGTAGACGCCGAGCCCGCACATCTGGCGAAGTTCCGGGCTGAAGGTTGCCATGCGCTCGGGCGGGATGCCGAGTTGCTGGTTCTCCTGCTGACGGATGAACCCAGCGCAGTAGTTCATGGCGATGCCGGTTCGCCAGCCGTCGGTGGTGTTGGCCCCGCCTCCGTGCCAGAGGCTGCCGGTCCAGACGAGCACATCGCCGCGAGCCATCTCGGCCGGGATCGACTCGGCGTCGACCGCCTCTCGGTATTTGGGCGTCTTCCAGAGGTGGCTACCCGGGACGAGGCGGGTTGCGCCATTGGCATCGGTGAAGTCGGTGAGCGCCCACATCGTGTTGCACACCGTCGGGAAGTGGGGTTTCGCGATGCGCATCATCTGATCGTCCGCGTGGATCGGTTGCGCGGCCTCGCCCGGCCCGATCGAGACCGACGCGAGTGATGAGATCAGGAACCCTTCGCCGAGCACCCCTTCGATGACCGGCGCAATCGCCGGGTGGACCGGGACCTCGGGCCACGGGCCCTCGTGGGCGAGCAGGTTGAACACCCGCTTGGTGCTCGCTCCCTCGAAAGTGTTCGCCGACGGCGTGATGCCGAGCCGATCCTCGAGGTCATGCAACGCCGCTTCGAGTTCGTCGATCAGCCGGGGATCAATCGCCTGTTCGACAATCGTCCAGCCGACATCGTCGAGACGTTCGACGTGTTCTTGCACACTCACGACCATGCCCCGAGGGTAGCCAGCGAAGCGATCTCGGGTGAACAAGCCGACAGCTGCCGCGAACCACACGCAAGCTGTCAGACTGCACCGGNGATCGANCTCCGCTCTGACACCGTCACCCGCCCGACCNNTGCGATGAAGCAGGCCATGGTCGACGCCCCNCTCGGCGACGACGTGTTCGGCGACGATCCCACCGTGCAGCGCCTCGAGGCGATGGTGGCCGAGCGACTGAACAAGGAGGCGGCAGTCTTCGTCACGAGCGGCACCCAGTCGAACCTGCTTGCGCTGATGAGCCACTGCGGCCGAGGCGACGGTTACATCGTCGGTGACCAGGCCCATTGCTACGGCTGGGAGGGCGGTGGCGCTGCCGTGCTCGGCAGCATCCAGCCTCAGGTCGTACCGATGCTGGCCGATGGGCTCCCCGACCCCGCCGCCATCGCCAATGCGGTGAAGCCCGAGGATCCCCATTTCGCCCGCACCAAGGTCGTCTGTCTCGAGAACACCAAGGACGGCATCGTCCAGTCGGTCGCCCGTATGGAGGAAGCCACCGCCGTGGCCCGAGCACACGGCCTCGCCACCCACCTCGACGGTGCCCGCATGTGGAACGCCGCTGTGGCGCTCGGCATTGACGGCGCCACGCTCACCGCCCCATTCGACACGGTGTCGCTGTGTCTCTCGAAGGGGCTCGGAGCACCGATGGGTTCGGTACTCAGCGGCCCGGCCGCCCTGATCAGCGAAGCCCGCAAGTACCGGAAGATGCTCGGTGGTGGTCTCCGCCAGGTCGGCATGGTCGCCGCGGCTGGGATTCATGCGTTGGACCACCATGTCGAACGCCTCGCCGACGACCATGCGAACGCCGCCGTACTCGCCGAAGCACTCGATGCAATCGACGGCATCGAGATCCGAGCGCAGAACACCAACATGGTGTTCTGCACGGCGGGACAGGTCGACCCGGCAGTGCTGACCGACGCCATGGAGGCCGCCGGCGTGCTGGCACTCTGGCATTCGACTCCCGACGGCACGACCGAGACTCGGCTGGTCACCCATCTCGACGTGTCGAGCAGCGATCTCGAACTGGTGGCGAACGCCGTCGAGCAGGCCCTCGCCAACTGATCAGATCAGGCCGGCCACCCGATAGGCGCCCTCGAGATCCTCGTGGTTGGTGTAGCACCCCTTGAAGCGTCGCTCACCCGAGAAGCCGGTTCGGCCGTGGAAACACCGCCAGTTGTCGAACACGAGGACGCGGCCGGGTTGCCACGGGTGAACGAGCGCCCGTGACGAATCGTTGAACACCGCCCGAAAGCCGTTGTAGGCGTCGATCACGTCGTCGACGAGGCTCTCGTCAGGGAGCACCGGCGAGCGGTCGTAGTTGTTGAACGACACCTGCACGAGCGTGCCGTGCTCGTCGACCCGCAGCGGAGGGCGCTCGGCGACGAGATGCACGCCGGGCTCGACATAGTGCGCGGTGACGGCATAGCGGGTGAGCAGGTCGGCCGCCTCCGGGTTCTGGGCTTGGAAGTCGCGAGCGGCGGCGAAGCCATCGACCAGCACCGAGTCTCCGCCCTCACCCGTTTTCAGTTGCTGGGCGAACACGATCGTGCCGGGGCCGTCGTGGCTGTAGGTGCCGTCGGTGTGCACATCGAGGGCGAACGACTCGTAGGCGGAGTCCTGATGCTCGAACGAGCCGGAATTCATGTTCCAGACCGTGCCGAAGATCGACGCACGCGGGTAGCCGATGCGTTCGGCGAGGCGAAGGGTGGACTCCTCGCCGAGTTCGGCGCCGTCGAAGGCGGCCCAACCGAAACGTCGGAGATGGTCGAGCGCCTCGGTCCATGCAGCGTCGTCGTCGAGCACCCCGAAGTCGAACCAGGTCGCCTCGGCCGGCGAGTCCCACAGATCCACACCGGCCGGGAGGGTGAACCCGGATCCGGTGCGAGGCCACAACGACCGCCGACTCGACGCAACCGCCAGCAGTCGGTCGAGGTCGTGACCAGTGCGAACGCCATCGCTCCAGTCGACGGAGAGCCAGGCCCCGTCGACGTGCACCGCAGCCGGCGCAATCTGCGGATCGATCCCGAATGTGTCGGTGAGGCGCTGCTTGGAGTCCGGGTTGAGGCTGTCAATGTCGTCGCCATGGTCGCGGAGCCATCGTCCGGGGATGACGTGCTCACCGAGCACCACCGAACGTTCCGAAATCGTCACAGTGAGGGCGGCCATGTCCCCAGTGTGCCCGATCAGCGCAGGATGCGGACCTTGCCGTACATGGTCCCGTAGAGGATCCGACCGTCGTCGTCGACGGTCACCCCGGCACCGAGGGTGTTGAACTTCGATCCGCCGAGCACGTAGTGGAACGCCGACTCGCCGGTGGTCCAGTTCACCGCCTCGATGGTCCACATTCCGTCTCGAGAGCCGCACGTGTAGACGAGGTCGGATGCCTGCGCGACGAACGGCACCGAGTTCGGTGACGACACGTCGTTGTTGACCCATGCCTCGTCGAGCCGACGCTCGACGGGATTCCACTCGTACTTGTGCAAGCCGTGGGGGGTGTACTCCGGCTTGTGGCCGAGCATGAAGCACAGCAGGCGTTTTCCGCGCACCGGAATGCCGTCGGGAAGCATTGCCGGCTCGTTGTTGACGGTCATCGCCCCGTAGCCGCTCACCGTGATCGACTGCTCCGTCTGGATGGCCGGCAGATCGGGGTCGCCCATGTTGGCGGGGCCGAGGCCGGCGATGCGACGCGACGGCGCATCGGGCAACTGCTCCCAGTCGTCGGGGATCTCGTCGCGCCAGGCATAGGTGATGTTGACGACCTCGTCGCCGTCGCCGAACACGACGAAGTGATCCTCGTCAGGCCCGAAGCCCATCAGCGACGGGGTGGTGCCGCTGCCGTTCTGGGCGCCGTTGCGGTACGGGAAGCTCCAGGCGCCATCGGCTTCGTCGATGCTCAGCCGTTCGCCATCCCAGACCACCTTGTGGTGGTGGTCGCACGAGGACAGGTAGATGCTGTTGTCGTCGTCGACACACGTGCTGGTGCGCACCCAGCCGAAGCCGGTGTGGCCGTAGTCCTCGGCTTTCGCCGCGCAATAGGCCGCAGCATCTTGTGCGCCGCCCCGGATCTGGATCGCCCGGTACTCGCTGAAGTCGCGCTGCAAGAGCACCACCCATCCGTGATCCGTGGTCATCACGAGCCAACCGTCGAAGGTGATGTTGATGCCGACGAAGAAGCCTTCGATGTGATCGGGCTTGTACCACCGATCTCGTTCGACAATGGCAGAGGCCGGGTCGGTCGGATCGCTGTCGACATAGGCGACGGCGTGATCCTTGCGACCGAGGAAGAAGGAGTTGTCGCAGTCGACCAGGGCGTAAACGCCGTCGAGGCCGGTCATGTACTTCAGCGAGAGTCCGATGGCGTGCTCGATCGCCTCCCAACCCTCCTTCTCGTCGAGGCCACGAAGGTTGTCCTCGAGTTCGGCCTGCGGCGTCTTTCCCTCGCCGCCCTCGATCACATGCTCGGCCAGGATCTCGAGCGTGTCGTAGTCGAGCTTGTTGATCGTTTGACGACCATTGCTCCAGATCACCCGACGGCCGTCGGGGTACGGGCCCGAGATCATGCAACCGAAGTGGCACGGGGTGAGCCAGGTGTATTGCACGCTGTCGGCATCGAGGACTTCGGACGGCCCTTCGGGTCCGGCCCACGGCACATTGTCCTGTTGGTCGCTCCGGCCGTGGGCCATGGCGTTGCCCGACGGGGCGAGGAAGGGATTAACCGGAGGTTGC
Organism: Acidimicrobiaceae bacterium; assembly: GCA_002694825.1. Taxonomy (GTDB): domain Bacteria; phylum Actinomycetota; class Acidimicrobiia; order Acidimicrobiales; family Aldehydirespiratoraceae; genus UBA11606. The sequence goes on from NZNH01000085.1 coordinate 28,226, forward strand.
TGCATCACGATCCGTTCAGGCGGCGAAGGGTTCGGCGACGAAACCGACCCGGTGGACAACTCGACGGCCGGTGAAGTCGGCCA
>NZNH01000086.1 GCA_002694825.1 Acidimicrobiaceae bacterium
TTCGATGCGAACGAGACGGAAAGCACGATCGATGCGATCCGCTATCAACTGTGGGGTATCGCCGGCGTTACGGGTGCCTTGCTTGTCGTCTATGTCTGGCACACGGACCCGGCCCGTCGCCAACGGGTAGCCGACCGTCGCCGCTCCGAACGCGAACTTGCTACGGCCACCGCACTCGAGGACATGTTCGTGTTGCCCGGCGAGATCGACGACGAGCAGCCTGTCGACACGCGCGCCGAGACAGCCGATTCCTCCACGGAGCCCGAGCCCGACTGAGTCGACGGGGGGTGGTTGCCGGTTACGGTGGAGGCATGTCCGACTCCCTCGACATCGACGCCTTGTTGGAACGGTTCCGTGAGCGGGCGGAGGCGGTGAAGCGCCGCAATCTCCCGCCGGTCGGCGGCGATGAACGTGCAGCCTTCGTCAAGCAAGCCCAGACCGACTACATGGACTACGCCATGATCGGCGACGCCGAAGGTGAGCTCGCCGACGGCATCTTGACCCTTCGCATCGACCTTCGGTCATCCGATGGGTGACCGCCGCCGGATTTCGTGCACGCAGGTGCGGGATCTCGCTGCAAGCGGGTACCATTGCGAGCCGCTGCGGACGTAGCTCAGTTGGTAGAGCGCAACCTTGCCAAGGTTGAGGTCGCCGGTTCGAACCCGGTCGTCCGCTCCAGATTCACTCGATCCCGCACGGGCTCCGTGCGGGATCGTCCGTTTTGGGCGCTTGCGGTCACGCGTCGCACCGGTGGCGACGGGATCAACCGAGGCCGTGTGCAGCCACGAACTGATCGAGGCACTCGCCGATGTAGTGACAGTCGTCGTCATTCATCGAGTGGTTGTTCGGCAGGATCAGCCCCCATTCCATCACTCGGTCGGCGTTGGGGAGACCGCCCGGCGGGCAGCGGTGGGGCTGATCGCGGAAGGCCGGCTGGCGGGCCGCGTTTCCGGTCCAGACCATTCGGGTGTCGATGCCATGGCGTTCCATCCAGTGCTGAAGTTCAGCGCGGCGGATCCCGGATCCAGGTTCGATGATGATCGGGAACATGTGCCATCCGGTCTCGACCCCGTCGGTCAACCGGGGGAGGGTGAAGAGGTCGCCGTGGCGGGCGAAGTGACTGCTGGTGAGCTCGAAGTTCCGCTGCCGACGAGCGAGGTTGTCGGCGAGTTTGTCGAGTTGGACCAGACCGAACGCAGCGGAGAGTTCAGATGGCTCGAAGTTCCAACCGAGCTCATCGAAGATGAAGAGGTTGTCGTACTCGAGGTCGCCATCGATCGTGCTGAAGAATCGATCACCCGCGCCCTTGCGTGAGCCGAAGAGTTGGACTTCCGAACGTCGGCCCCAGCGTCGAAGGGTGAGGGCGCGATCGGCCAGGTCGTCGTCGTCGAAGCACACCATCCCACCGGTGCCAGCGGCAGTGATGATGTGAGACAGCGCGAAGCTGGTCAGGCTGATGTCGGCGCGAGTCCCGGTGGGCGTGCCCCGAAGCGTCAGGCCGAGGGCGTCGCAGGAATCCTCGATCACCCAGAGGCCGTGACGGTCGGCGATCTCGCGTATGCGGTCCCAGTCGGGAGCGTTGCCGATGAGATCGGGAGTGAGGATTGCCCGGGTGCGGGGGCCGATCATCTCCTCGATGGCGTCCACATCGATCTGGAAGGTGTCGGGCGTGACGTCGACGAAGACCGGGACGAGCTGAGCCCGCAGCATGGGGGCGAGATCGGTGGAGAACGTGACGGCCGCCGTGATGATCTCGTCGCCAGGCTCGAGATCGAGTACCTCGATGGCGAGGTAGAGCGCGGAGCTGCCCGAATTGCACATCACGCCGCGACGCTTGCCGAGGAGCGCAGCGACCCTCTCCTCCATGTTCCGGACGTTGCGTCCGATTCGGAGGGCGGTGGGGCCACCTCGCAGCACGTCCACGACCGCTTCGATCTCTCGTTCGTCATGAACGGAGCCGGCGTAGTTGATCCGACGTTTGGTCATCACGTGCTCCCTCGCTGGCGCGGTATCCACGTCGTGAGATCTTCCGTCGACGTGCCCTATGCTTGACTGAGTCAAACACTCAGGAATGAATGGGTCAACCGAAGACGCAAGAGCAGGAGGCCTGAGGCTATGAAGCAAAGCAGTCCGAGCGCTCCCGACATCGCAGCGGTTAGGGCGGCGGTGCAGCGATTCCAGCGACTGCGGGCGGGAAAGGCGACGCATGCCGCCCTTGTCGATGCAGTGGGGGTCGAACTCACACAGCAGTCACTCCAACTGCTCGTGGCGGCCCAGGACGGGCAGAAGGCATCCGAACTCGGTCGGGCGACACACATGGATGCCGCTGCGGTGAGCCGGGAGCTACGCCGCCTCGAGGGCAAGGGATTCATCGAGCGAAGCCCGAGCCCGCATCATCACGCCGGAGTGATCATCCATCTCACGGACGCTGGCCGCCGGACGCGCGAAAAGGTCATCGCGCTTCGCGAAGCGCATCTGACGCAGGCGCTCGCAGGTTGGCGTGCTGCGGACGTGGTCGTGTTCGCCCAGATGCTCGACCAGTTCGTGATCGACCTCCAGGCGACACCGCTGGTGCCGAACGAGGCACCTGCGTAGCAGAACGAGGCCGTTCGTCGAGCCCTCGGGCGGGGTTTTCCGGTCTATTCCGCCGCCGGGTGGAAGGTGATCGTCGGCGCCGGCGACATCGGCGGGTCGTCAGCCGTGAGCAGCTCGAGTGCCTCGGCGGCATCAGCCTCGGTGAAACCCTCAGTGACGATCGCAAATTCGACGACGTTGCCGTCGGGGTCCTCGGCGTAGACTGACTGGATCCAGCCGTGATCAATTTCGACCACATGCAGACCTGCGTCCTTCAGGCGGTCGCGCTTGGTGGCGAGGTCGTCGAGACTGTCGGCCTGGAACGCCAGATGGTTCGTGAATGGGTCGAGTCCGAGATCACGGGAAATGTCGGTTTTGTATCCCTCACCGAAGCCGGGCACATCGCGAAGATCCCAGAACGCGATCATCTGATCCTCGGACGAGCCGGTCGAGTAGAAGGCGTGACGGGCCTTACCGCCGCGCATGTCGGCGATCTCGACCTTCACCAGGTCGAAGCCCATCACGTCGGTGTAGAAGCGATGGGTGGCGTCGAGATCCTTGACGGCGAGTGCAATGTGGCTGATGCCCATGGCGTTGACGGTAGTGGGTGCCGCTAGTGTCCGCCGCATGTTCAGCGCCTGGGGCGATCATGCCCGCCGACTCACCGAGCACGTCACCGTCCTCAGCACCCCTGAGAACGGTGCATACCCGTCGGGCAATTCGCTGCTGGTCCAGGGGGCGGGGGAAACGGTGATCGTCGATCCGTCGATCACGGTGGTCGACCTCGGGGTCGAGGCGCCGGTCGATGCGGTGATCAACAGTCACGGACATGAAGACCACATCGCCGGGAATTGTGCGTTCCCCGATGCCCGGATCCACATCCATCACGATGACCTCCCGGTCACTCGCAGCGTTGAGGCGTTGATGGCGCTCACCGAATCCACGCCGGAAGAGCATCCCGACCTCAAGCAGCAGTACCTCGAGGAGTTCCACTACGAGCCGCGTCCTGATGCCGAGGGCTACGCCGACGGCACCGTGTGGGATCTCGGTGGCGTATCGGTCGAGGCGGTGCATCTGCCCGGCCACACTGCAGGCCATTGCGGGCTGCGGATCTCCGAGGGTGTGTTCTTCCTCTCCGACATCGACCTCACCGGCTTTGGGCCCTACTACGGCGACGTCTTCAGCAGTCTCGAGCAGTTCGAGGAGAGCCTGATCCGGGTGCGTGACGAAGAGGCCGAGGTCTACGTGACCTTCCATCACAAGGGCGTGATCGAGGGGCGCGAGACGTTCCTCGAGCTGCTCGACGCCTTCCATGCCGTCATCACCCGGCGCCACGACAACATGCTCGCCTTTCTTGCTGAGCCGCGCACGCTCGACGAGATGGTCGAGCACCGCTTCGTGTACCGGCCTCATGTCGAGATGTCGATCGTCGATCGGGTCGAGCGGCGCACGGCCGAACTCCATGTGGCCCGCATGCTCGATCGGGGCGAGGCCGTCGAGGTCGACCCCGGCCGGTATCGGGTCGCCTGAGGCGACGGCTCAGGACTCGAAGCGGGCCCGGATCGCCGGGTTGGTGACGAACACCGGCAGGTCGTGCTCGTCGAGCGCGCCGCGGCTCGGGCCGCCATCGACGTCGAGCGTCTGGCCGGTGACGTAGCCAGCGAGATCCGAGAGCAGATAGACGCACGCGTTCGCGATGTCGGTCGGTGTGCCCCGCCGACCCAGGGTGATGCCCTTTGCAAGCGGATCGTCCGGATCGTCGACCGGTCGACCGGAGCGAGGGGTGTTGACGGTGCCTGGTGCGACATTGTTGACCCGGATGCCATGGCGACCCCACTCCATCGCCATGGATCGAGTGAGTGAATCGAGACCCGCCTTTGCGGCGCCGTAGCCAGCGAGGAGGGGCTGCCCTTTCGAGGCGATCGAGGAGATGTTCACCATCGCCCCCGGGCGAGCATCGGCGATCAGTCGAGCGGCAACGGTCTGGCAACTCGTGAAGGCGTATCGAAGGTTGGTGGTGAGGAGATGATCGAAAGACTCGATGGGGTAGTCGTGCAGTCGGTGCCAGTACGGCACCGTGACCCCGCCGACGACGTTGACGACGAGGTCGACCTCGGGATGGTTCTCGATCGTCGAACGCAGCGTCTTGAGGTCGTGGACATCGACGACAGCTGATGCGCACTGTTGTCCTCGCTGTTCGACCTCGGCCTGGGTGGCGTCGAGATCTGCGGCCACGGCACTCAAGGCGACGATGTCGGCGCCGGCGTCGGCAAGCCGGTGACACACCGAGGAACCGATGCCGCCACCACCCCCGCCCACGACGAGAGCAGTGCGGCCGGTGAGAGAGATCTCGATCGTCATGCCTGCATCGTCGCGCACGGAGCATCGGATTTCGATCTGGAAAAGCGAACAAGTGTTCGTGTATGTTGCGATGATGGACTTCTCCGGCGACCACGAAATCGAGCACTTCCGACGCTCTCTGGCGATGCTTCCCGCAGGAGCTGACGCGCTGAAACGCGAGGAGGCCATGCTGTTGCTGGGCCGCTTACGCGATGCCACCGCCCGGCTGCGACGGGTCGAGGCCGGTCTGCAGGAGCTCCTCGACTCCGAACTCGGCGATGGAACAGTCCGCTAGCGCCCTGCGTGTTCGTCGAAGCGGGCCCTCACCCATTCGCCGGTGATCTCAGCGATCTCGTCCGCTACCTCGCTCATCAGATGATCAGCGTTGGGGAAGGTGCGGACCTCGCCGTGCCCGGCAAGGGCGTGCACCATCATCGAGTTCTCCGGCCCGAGGATCGAGTCATGCTCGCCGTGAAGGAGGAGTAGCGGCGTGTCGCCCATGCGGGCCGCCTCCTCGCACCCAGCCGACTGCGTCGCATAGGTGATTACCCCGGCCACCAGGTGCGGGAAGGTGCCCGCTGCTTGCACCGCTACTGCACCACCGAAGGAGTGGCCGAGTACGACGAAGCGTTCTGCGCCGTTGCGCATGGCTAGGTCGACCGCTGCGCAGGTGTCGAGGAGGGACCGGCTCAGATCACCTGCTTTGCGGTAGTCGACCACCATCGCGGCCCGACCCTCGGCGGCCATCGACGCTGCGAGTTCGACATACAGGGCGTGCCCTGGTCCGGTGACACCGCCCATGGCGCCGCCGCACATGATCACCACATCCTTCGCGCCTGGCTCGCCCCACCACCAGACCTGGAGAAGGCCCTCCATCGTGTAGATCTCGACAAGGCGGCTCTGCTCGCTGATCTCGGCGTCGGTCTTGGCCAATGCGCCGAGCAGCTCGAGTGGAGAACGGGCTGGAGTGGGGTCGTCGCTCACCGCACCATGGTCGCACGTCAGGTCCGGCCCGCTACCATTTCCTGCGCTGGCGCCGGTGCCCGAGCGGCCCAAGGGAACGGCCTGCAAAGCCGTACAGTCGCGGGTTCAAATCCCGCCCGGCGCTCGTCAGCACGGGGGTTGCCGTTCGGCAGCCCCCGTCGCCGTTCTCAGGGGTGCGTTCCGGCGGAACGCTGCTAGCCTTTTCGACCCTAGGGGCCGTTAGCTCAGTTGGTTAGAGCGCCTGCTCGACACGCAGGAGGTCACAAGTTCGACTCTTGTACGGCCCACTCCATCACGACCGGCCCTCGGGTCGGTCGTCGTGGTTTTCGCCCCCGTATCGAGCGGCTACCGTGCCGATCGTGGCCGACGAACAGCTCGAGACCTACCGATCCAGCATCGACAACATCGATGCAGCGCTGATCTTGTTGCTCGCGGAGCGTTTCAAGGTCACCAAGGCCGTCGGCGAATACAAGGCTNCAGCTGGTCTCCCGCCCGCTGATCCCGACCGNGAGAAGGTCCAGATCGCCCGACTCCGGCGGCTCGCCGAAGAGGCCAACCTCGATCCCGGCTTCAGCGAGAGCTTCCTTCGGTTTGTGATCGCCGAGGTGATCCGTCACCACGAGCGGGCTGGCGTCACGGAGTCCTGAGTCCATCGACGTCGACTTCGTCGATGCGGTGGATGTCCAGTCGTCGGTGTGTGAGCCGCCAGCCTGCAGGCGTCTGCTCGTAACGGTCGTAGTAGGTGATCGTCATCACCCGGTCGGTGCGATGCCCGCTGCCGTTCGTCGACCAATGGTGCGCCTCACACTCGACGGTACCGGTGGCCCGTTCGCCGTCGACGGTGAACGTCGACGCACCAACCCGGTGATCGGTGGCCTCGTAGCGATGGAGACCCTGCATCGCGGCGCGGATCTCGTCGAGACCGACCCGTCGCCCGTTTCCGGTCTCGAGTTCGGCCTCCGTGGTGAAGACTTCGTCGAACGCGTCGAACGTGCGAGTGTCGACGATCTCGGCGTAGCGCCGCACGAGCATCTGGAGGGTGTCGGCAGGTTCGCCCATCGTCCGAGCGTGGCCGGTGTGGGTCCTGGGCGCAAGCGACACCGACATGGAGGTGACTGTCAGAGCGCGGCGCTGTACACGTCGTGCCTCGGGCGGCCCCTGGTCATCTGGCCCCACTAGGGTGATCTGGCCGATGACCGAAATCGAGACCCTCGTCCCTGCCGCCGATCCAGCCGTCGAACGGCTCGCGCTCGTCCTTCACGACAGCTTCGTGGCCTATCACGACGCCTATCTGGAGGTCACCCACCGCGCCGCGAACCGCTTCCTCAACCGGGAGTGGGACGAACATCAAGACGACAACACCGAACGTCTCGGGTTGCACAAGAAGGGCGTCTGGAGTGCGGTCGATGCCACCCGGCTCATCTTGTCCGACGACGCCGAGACCGCCCGCCGACAGTGGATTGATGCTCGGCGCCGCTATGTCGCCCTCGTCGGCGGCCGGATGGATTTCGAGCTCGCCGAGACGTTCTACAACTCGGTGACCCGCCGGCTGTTCGAGGTTGTCGGCCTCGACATCGGGCTCGAGTTCCTGTGGCTCGGACCCACCGCCCTCCCCGCCGACGACGGCACCCGCGGCGAATATCGCAACTTCCCCGTCGACGAGTCGCTCAGCGAATCGGTCCGGCAGATCCTCGAGCACAGTCCGCNCGCCAGCCAGTTCGGCGACATCGAGCGCGACGTCGAACGCGTCGCCACCGAAATTCAGGCGGAACTCGACGAGATCTGGGACGGCTACATCGACTCGATCGACATCCTGCGGCCGGTCTTCTATCGCAACAAGGGCGCCTACCTCGTCGGGCGGCTGCGATGGCTCAACCGGGTCAATCCGGTGATCTTGCCCGTCGCAGTGACATCCGACGGCAGCGTGCGCGTCGACGCTGTGCTGCTCACCGAGCTCTCGGCCAGCCGCCTCTTCGGTTACACACGCTCCTATTTCCACGTGCTGTGCCGGCGGCCTGCGGCAGTGGTGGCCTTCCTCAAGAGCCTGTTGCCAGTGAAGCCGGTGGCCGAGCTCTACACCTCCATCGGGTACAGCGCCCACGGCAAGACCAATCTGTTTCGGGCCTTGTACCGCCACATGGAGCACAGCAACACGCGTTTCGAACGAGCCCGTGGGGCACGAGGCATGGTGATGGCGGTGTTCACCCTTCCGTCGTTCGACGTCGTCTTCAAGCTGATCAAGGACCGCTTCCCGCCGTCGAAGCGCACCACGCCCGAGGATGTGCAGCGGCGCTACAAGCTGGTGTTCGACCGCGACAAGGTCGGTCGACTCGTCGACGCTCAGGAATTCACCAACCTGAGCTTCGATCGCGACCGCTTCGACGAGGATCTGATCGAAGAACTCCAAGCCGATTGCCAGCGCAGCGTGACCGTCACCGAGGACGAGGTGATCCTTCATCACGTCTACACCGAGCGGCGGCTCTACCCGCTCGACCTGTACCTGCGAGAGATGGCGCCGGATCGGGCTCGCGAAGCGGCGATCGATTACGGCAATGCCATCAAGGACCTTGCCTCGGCCAACATCTTCCCGGGCGACCTCTTCCCGAAGAACTTCGGCGTGAGTCGTCATGGCGTCGTGGTCTTCTACGACTACGACGAACTCGCGCTTTTGTCGGAGGTCAACTTCCGCACGATGCCGGTGAGCCAGTCGTACGAGGACGAGATGCTCGATCAGCCGTGGTTCCCGGTCGAACCCAACGATGTCTTCCCCGAGGAGTTCCGCACCTATCTGCGGTCGCCCCGGGTCGTCGGCGAGGTGTTCGACGAGGTGCACCCCGAGATCTGCACCGTGGAGTTCTGGCAGGAGATGAAGGACCGTCATCAGGGTGGCGAACGGCCCGACTTCTTCCCGTATCCNCAGCAGTACCGCTTCCCGGAGGACTGATGCCGCTAGGAGATCCCGCAGGGAAGGTTGCGGTCGTCACCGGCGCCGCGAGTGGCATCGGGCGGGCACTGGTCGACCACGCCGCTGCGATCGGCATGCAGGTGGTCGCCTGTGACGTAGCGGCGTCGGCGCTGACCGGCTTCGACGATGCGATCGTGACTCATGCAGCCGACGTCGCTGACGCCGATGAGGTCGAGGCGCTTGCGGTCGCCGTCTTCCAACGTTTCGGCGCAGTGCATCTGCTGTGCAACAACGCCGGTGTCTTCCAGGCTGGCCGGGCGTGGGAGGCCACGGACGAGGAATGGCGATGGGCATTCGACGTCAACGTCTTCGGCATCATCAACGGCATCCGGTCCTTCGTGCCCCGCATGCTCGACGGTGGCGACGACGGCCACGTCGTCAACACGGCATCGGTCGCCGGCTTTGTCGCCGCTCCGCTCAACGGCCCCTACACGGCCTCGAAAACAGCGGCGCTGTCAGTGACGGAGTGTCTCGCTCACGACCTGCAGTCGGTCAATGCTCGCATCGGCGCATCGGTCCTCACCCCCTCGGCGATCCGCACTGGCATCGCCCGCACCGATGTCGTTCGGCCCGACGAGATGGCTGCCGAGTCCGAACTCGCCTCCGGGGTCCGCGACATCCTCGAACAACTCACCGATGCGGGCCTCGACCCGGCTGTCGTGCCCCCCATCGTCTTCGAGGCGATCGAGGCCGGCGATTTCTTGATTCCCACCAAACCCTCGCATCGAGCGCAGATCGAGATGCGGTTCGAGGCAATGCGGGATCGTCAACTTCCCCCTACGCCACCTGTCGACTGAGGAGGCAACATGCGTGCCGTCGTGCTCCAAGAGAAGGGCGGACCCGAGGTCCTCCGGATGTTGGAGGTCCCNNACCCCGAACCCGGCCCNGAGGAGGTGCTCGTCGACNTTGTGTCTACCGCCGTCAACCGAGCCGACCTGCTCCAACGGATGGGGCTGTACCCCGGACCTCCGATGGTCCACGAGATCCCCGGCCTCGAATTCGCCGGCCGGGTCGTCGCCATTGGGGAACGAGTCGTCGAGCATGCTGTCGGTGATCTCGTCATGGGCATCAACAACGGTGGCTGTTACGCCGAGAAACTCGCAATCCACGAGCGGCTCGCGATGAAGGTTCCTGCCGCCTTGGCGATCACCGATGCCGGCGCCTTTCCGGAGGTGTTCATCACCGCCTGGGACGCGCTGGTGCGCCAGAGCGGCCTGACGAGCGGCCGTTGGGCGCTCGTTCACGCCGGAGCCTCCGGTGTGGGCACCGCTGCCATCCAGATCGCCAAGACCCTCGGAGCCCGGATCGCCGTCACGGCCTCGGCGGGCAAGCACGAGGTTTGTCGGACGCTCGGTGCCGATCTCGTGATCGACTACAACACCGACGACTATGTGGAGGCGGTGAAGGACGTCACCGATGGCGTCGGTGTCGATGTCGTGCTCGACGTGATCGGCGGTTCGTACCTTCCGCGCAACGTCGCCGCGCTCGCCATGGGCGGTCACATCATCCAGGTCGGCGTCATGGCCGGTGGGCCGGTTCCGTTCGACGTCGGCAGCCTGCTGATGAAGCGGGCGTCGGTCAGCGGCACGACGCTGCGGGCACGGCCGCTCGAGGAGAAGATCGCGATCACCCGTGAGTTCGCCACCCAGCTGCTGCCCCATGTCGCATCGGGCGCGCTCGCCCCGGTGATCGATTCCCGGTATCCGCTCGCCGACGTTGCTGCGGCGCACACCCGGATGGGGGACAACGCCAACGCCGGCAAGTTGGTGCTCGACGTTCAGTCGCCCTGATCAGCTCGGGCCGAGCGGGGCGGCTGCGCTCAGCGGGCGTCGATGGCGACGTAGTCGCGTACGTCGGCCCCGGTGTACCGCTGACGGGGACGAGCGATGCGGGAGTTCTGCTCGAGCATCTCGTTCCAGTGGGCCAGCCAGCCCGGGGTGCGGCCGATCGCGAACAACACCGTGAACATCTCGACGGGGAAGCCCATCGATTCGTAGATGAGGCCCGAGTAGAAATCGACGTTCGGGTAAAGCTTGCGGTCGACGAAGTAGCTGTCGCTGAGGGCGACCTCTTCGAGCTTCAGCGCAATGTCGAGGCGCGGGTTCTTCCCGGTGACCTCGAAGACGTCGTACGCAGCGTCCTTGATGATCGCAGCGCGAGGGTCGTAGTTCTTGTACACCCGGTGGCCGAAGCCCATCAGGCGCCCCTCACCGGCCTTGACGCTTTCGATGAAGGCAGGAACGTCGTCGAGGCTGCCGATGTCGTCGAGCATGTTGAGCACCGCCTCGTTGGCGCCGCCGTGGCGAGGGCCGTAGAGGGCAGCGGCGGCTGCGGCAACCGAGCTGTACGGGTCGGCGTGGGCGGATCCGACCACCCGTGCGGCCGTGGTCGAGCAGTTCTGCTCATGATCGGCGTGGAGAATCAAGAGGATTTCCATCGCCTTGTGCAGCGCCGGGTGGATCTCGTAGGGGTTGCCGACCTGGAACATCATGTTCAGGAAGTTCGACGGGTAGTCGAGCGCGTTGTCGGGGAACACGTAGGGCAGGCCCATTGCGTGGCGGTGCGCCGAGGCCGCCATGGTCGGCATCTTGGCGATCAGGCGCACGATCTGCTTCATGCGGACGTCGGGATCGTCGATGTCCTTGGCCTCGGGGTAGAAGGTCGACAGACCGGCGACGCTCGAGGTGAGCAGACCCATTGGATGCGCGTCGTAGTGGTACGCGTCGTGCATCCGGGTGCGGAACTTTTCGTGAAGGAAGGTGTGGTGGGTGATCTCATGGACCCACGCATCAAGCTGCGCTTGGGTGGGGAGCTCACCGTGAATCAGCAGGTAGCTGACCTCAAGGAAGGTCGACTGCTGCGCTAACTGCTCGATCGGGTAGCCGCGGTAGCGCAGGATGCCATTCTCGCCGTCGAGTTCGGTGATGGCGCTATCAGCACCTGATGTGGTGGCGAGGCCGGGGTCGTGGAACCAGATGCCGGGCAGCAGCTTGCGCCACTCGGCGGCATCGACGCCGCCGTTGTCGATCGGGATCTCGAGCGACTCACCGGTCCGATTGTCGGTGATGGTGATGCTCTCTGCCACGGTGCTCCCGCTCTCTACGTCGCTGGCTGAACGCCCGAACGAGGGTGCCGGACGCGGAGATGAAGGTAGCCGGTTTCGACCCAACTCGGCACCCCCGAACTCGCGAACTTCGTCCGAAGTAGAGCGTCCCGAAGACCGGAGATCAGAGCGGCGTGTTGTCGTGGCGACGCCGGGGAAGGCGCTCGCGCTTCCCTGCCAGCATCGAGAGGGCTGCGTGGATCTCCACTCGAGTATCGGCCGGGTCGATCACGGCGTCGATCGTGCCTCGTTCGGCGGCGATGTAGGGGTTCAGCAGGCGTTCCTCGTAGGCGGCCTCAAGCTCAGCACGTTCCTCGGGGGTGTTGCGGCGATGGAGGATCTCCACCGCCCCTTTGGCTCCCATTACGGCAATCTCTGCCGATGGCCATGCGAGCGCGAGATCGTTGCCCATGCGCTTGGAATCCATGACGATGTACGCACCGCCGTAGGACTTACGGGTGGTGAGATTGACACGCGGCACGGTGGCGCGGGCGTACGCGAACGCCATCTGCGCGCCGTAACGGATCATGCCGCGCCATTCGGTGTCCTTGCCGGGGTAGAAGCCCGACGTGTCGACAAACGTGACGATCGGAAGGTTGAACGCGTCACAGAGGGCGACAAACCGGCCGCCTTTCTGGCTCGCCGGGATATCGAGCGTTCCAGCGACGGTTTGGGGTTGGTTCGCCACGATACCGACGGGCTGTCCGCCGATCGTGGCGAACGCCGTGACCAGGTTGGCCGCCCAGTTGGCATGGGGCTCGAGCAGGTAGCCATCGTCGACAACGGCACCAACGATGTCGCGGACGTCATAGGAGCCGTTGGCCGACGGCGGTAAGACCTCGTAGGCGTCAGGCGTGGGCCGCTCGACCGGGTCGGCAGACGCGATCGTCGGCGGATGGTCGTCGGTGTGATCGGGGAGGAACGCCAGCAGTTCGGCAGCAAGCGCCTCGGCCTCCTCCTCGTCGCCGGCGACAAACGAAGCCACACCGGAGGTGCGGTCGTGGACCGACGGCCCGCCGAGCTCCTCCTTGCTCATGGGAACGCCCGTGAATTCCTCCACCATCATTGGCCCCGAGACGAAGGCGTAGGCCTCCGAGGTCATGATCACGTGGTCGACGAGGCCGAGCATCAGGGCTGGGCCCGACACGGTGGGGCCGCTCACGATGGCGATCGAGGGCACCACCCCGGAGTTCGCAGTGATCTCTTTGGCAGCGCCTGCCCATCCGTCGAGCGCCGAGACTCCCTCGCCGGCGTCAGCGCCGCTTGATGCGATCCGGATCAGCAGCGGCAGCCGCTGTTCTCGGGCGGCCCGAGCGCCGGCAGCGATCGACTGGCCGTCGGAACGGACCAGTGCACCGGCGTTGCGCTCACCACGAGCATCAACTTCGATGACGCGGCGTCCGCCGAGCGCACGAACGCGCGCCCGGACGAAACCGGTGGCACGAGCGCGAAGTTCGACATCGGCCGAGGAGGCTTCGACGGCGGTCATGGCCCGGAACCTACCGCATCGCCGCGCTCGGTCGGGTCAGGATGCGTCGGCGACGGCGGTCGGGATGATGTTGGCGTGGTGTGTTCCCGACGTGGTGACGAGGTCGACCAGTGTGTCGATCACGGCGCGCGTCGGCGCTGAGGGCGGCGATCGGCGGGGGATTCCGATTCCCACGGCCCGCCGTGACAGGCCCTCGACTGGGATTCGGACCCAGTCACCGTCGAGATAGCGAGGTGCGGCACTCGCCGGCACGAGCGCTGGACCGAAGCCCTGGAATGCCATCGATGTCAAAAGGCGCAGGCCGTCGACCTCGGCCAACGGGGTGAGCGTGACACGAGAGCGGCGGGCGTCAGTTTCGATCTCATCGCGGAAGGCGGTACCCGTCGGCGGCATCAGCACCGGGTGGGGTTCGAGTTCGGCCAGGGTGAGTTGGTCGAAGGCGGTGAGCGGATGGCCGGCGGGGACGACCACGATGCGGTCCTCGTCGAAGAGCGGCCGGGTGTCGACATCGGGGTGGTCGACCGGAAGATTGACGACGGCAGCGTCAAGTCGCTCGCTGACAAGCTGCGGAAGGAGCGAGGTGGTCGTGGCCTCGATGATCACCATCTCGATCAGGGGGTAGGCCCCCTGGAGCGCATCGAGTAGCGGGGCAACGAGCCATCGAGCGGTCGTGCCGATGATCCCGAGTCGGACATGGCCGCTGACTTCGTCGCTGAGCGATGCCAGATCGTGTTCGATCGATCGGAGTTCGCCGATGATTCGGCGGGCTCGATCGGCAACGATCTCACCCTCGGAGGTGAGTTCGCCTCGGGCCCGGTCGATCAGGGTGGAGCCGAGTTCGGTTTCGAGCCGGGCGATATGGGTTGAAACGTTGGACTGCACGGTGTGCAGGGCCCGGGCGGCCGCCGAGAACGAACGGTGTTCGGCGACGGCGAGTAGAGCGTGGAGCTGACGAAGATCCATCGCTGTGAATGATGCCACATATCCGCTGAAACTGTTGCAGTGATGGCCTGTCGTGTGCTTTACTGATGAGTAACAAGTGTTCCTCGGTGTCCTACCCCCGCCGTTCGAACCCGAGACCCCGGTTCCCCCGCCGGCGTGGTCTCCGAGAAGCGGCTGGCTGCCCCCCATACATCGCCAGCCGCTTCTCTTGTTTTTCGCCTGCAGCTGGTGGGCAAGGGTGTCGCAGCGAGAGCTGGCCGCCTAGCCTCCACACCCGTGACGGCGTGCTTGGGCATCCATATCAGCGATGACTCGATCGGTGCAGCGGTCTGCGGATCCAACCCCGACGATGTCCGGGTCGTCCCACTCGGCACCTCGGGTCCCGCTGTCCCCGCCGCCGTGGCTGCTGGCGTCGACGGCGCCGTTCTCGTCGGCGAGGCGGCGGTCGATGCCGCCGAGCCGATCGTTCGTGATCCGCTGGCCCGGGCCGCGCGCGGTCGCACCGGGGCCCTCACCGCCGTCATTACCCACGTTCTCGGTCGGGCGGCGGTCAGCAGCACAGCCGGTGCCCCGACAAAACTCGCCATCGTCGTGCCCGACGACGCTGACGCAGTCGAGCGAGACAACATCGTTGCCGCCGCCAACGCCGCCGGCTTCACCGATGTCGCTCTCGTGCCCGCGTCACTCGCCGAGCTTCGAGGCACCGATGTCTCGGAAGGGGTCGGACTCGCTGCGGGCGCAGCTCGCATTGGCATGGTCGACGCGCCGCCACCCCTCGTCACCCGAGAAGACCTCGGCCAGGTTGTCGAACCCGACGATCCACCTCCGGCGGCGCCTACCGACAACGCCGGCCCAGTGTCGGTATTCGACGAATCCGCCACGCCTGAACTCCCGCCGGTCCGGGTGGCTCCGGAGCCGGTCGCCGCCGCGCCACCGAACCGTCCTGCGGCTCCGGCGCCCGCTCCGGCAGCGATGGTAGCGACGCCGCCTCTTCGGCCGATTCCGAGCCGATCGATCCCGTTGCTCCCCGTGCTCGTCCTCGTCGTCATCGCTCTGCTCGTCTTCGTAGCCGTTCTCGCCCGGTCCGCTGGCGACGACGACATCGACGCCGCCATCACCACGACGCTCGCCCCGGCTCCTTCGGCGGCTCCGAGTACCACCGTCGCTGCGACCACCACGAGCAGCACGACCACGGTTGCGTCCGTCGATACGACATCGTCGAGCAGCACCTCAACCTCGACGACCAGCACGACATCCACGACAACGACCACCACGCCGGTCCGGGTCGCGACACCTGGCCCGGTCACCCTTGTGGAGACGGGTCTGGCGCTCGATACCGGCACCATCGTGCCATTCGGTCAGGACGAGCAACTCGTGATCGCCGAACTCGCGTCGATACTCGGCGAGCCCGTCGCCGACTCGGGTGAGAGCCAGACAGAGTTCTGTGAGGGCGCGAGCGTGCGGTTCGTGCGATGGGGCAATCTCGAAGTGGTGTTCACCAATACCGACGAGGGCACGCCCCGTCGCTTCACTCAGTGGTTCGCCGACGGCCATCTCGACCCGACGGGACTGGTCACCCCGGAAGGTCTCGGTGAGTCGGCGACGGTCGGTTTCCTCGAGGTGACCTTCCCCAACGTGCTCAACCTCGTGCCCGCGTTCGACGACGACATCGTCGGGATCTTCGCCGTCGTCAACCCGACCACCGGCCAACGGTTCAATGGCACCACGCTCGGCCTCGACCCCAACGGCGTGGTCACCAGTCTCTGGGCCGGCGATACCTGCGCCCGCGTTTTCACCTGAGCGGTCAGGCAGGCCCGAGGGTTGCCCTGTCCGTGGTTCCGTGGTTCCCTCTGCTGCGAGAGGAAGACACGTGAGGACACCGCGCTACCAGCAGATCGCCGACGCACTTCGCACCCGCATCCTTGCGGGTGAGTTCGCCGCAGGCCGGCTTCTCCCGTCGGAATCCGGGCTCGGGTCGCGATACGACGCCAGCCGGGTCACGATCCGCCGTGCCCTCGAGCAATTGCGCGACGAGGGCCTGTTGGCCAGTCGTCAAGGACTTGGCTGGTACGCAAGCGGCGACGAAGTCCATCAATCGCTCGACGAACTGGAGACGCTCGAGCACCAGCTCACCTCCTCGGGTGTCGAGGCCGCCCGGCGAGTGCTCGACTTCTCCTTTGGTGTTGCCCCGGCACCGGCGCGCGCAGCGCTCGGCACCGACCGCGTGCTGGCCGTGCGCCGGCTCAACCTCGCCGACGGTGAGCCGTTCGCCCGGGTCACCGTGTGGTGTCCTGAGACACTCGGCTCGGCGCTCTCTCGTGACGATGTCGAGGCGCGTCCGTTCTACGAACTCTTGGCCGACACCGCCGGTGTCCATCTCGCCGGCGCCAGCCAGACGATCGTGGCGGGCGCTGCGTCAGCCGACGACGCCGAACTCCTCGGCGTTCCCACCGGATCTCCGGTACTGATCTGCGAACGAACGACGCGTGCCGCCGATGGAAGCAGCGTGTTGTTCAGCGAGCACGTGTATCCCGGTCACCGTATGGCGTTCACCGTCGATCTGGCTCCCGGCGCCAGCTCCGATGCGCCTGCAGGGCTCCGCATGGTGGAGTGACACCCCATCTCAGCGGCGGGAAGCGGCAACGACCGTGATTGCGGCGTTTCAGCCCCGGTATTTGGCGATGATCTCGTCGGCGTACCAGTGCATCATCGTCAGCTTCTCGTCGAGGGTCTGGGTGTCGGCACCTGGCTGGTAGGCGTCTCGGAAACCGACGATGACATCGGTGACCCCGGCCGCCTCCAGCTTCTCGAGCCCCTCGGGCGAGTAGGCGTCGAGGCTGATCGCATGGACCTCGAACGGATCGTCGGCTCGTCCGTGCTCGGCACGACGCTCGTTGATCACCGCCATCATGCGGGCAAGGTCCTCAGCATCGCCTCCGGCATGCATCCAGCCGTCGCCGAGTTGTGCGGCGCGAGTCAATGCCATGTCGGAGTGGCCGCCGATCAGGATCGGCACCCGCTGCTCTGGCACCGGGCACATCTTCATGGCATCGAGGTCGTAGAACTCCCCGTGGTACTCGAAGTATTCGCCGCTCGCGAAGCCGTTGATGATCTCGATCATCTCGTTCATCCGGGCGCCTCGTCGTTTCCAAGGGCTGTCGGTGGCGGTGTAGTCCTCGGGCCAAGGGCTGGTGCCGACACCGAAGCCAAAGCGGTCACCGGTGATAACACCGAGCGAGGTGACCTGCTTGGCGACGATGACGGGGTTCCGGATCGGAAGCTTCACCACGAAGGTGGTGAAGCGGAGCTTCTCGGTGACGGCCGCAAGGAAGGGGATCAGGGTGAACGGCTCGATGAACGGCTTGCCCTCGAGGAACTCACGGTTGCCATCGTCGGTGTAGGGATAGGTCGAATCGCTCTCGGCCGGATACATGATCGAGTCGGGAATGACCATCGAGTCGTAGCCGGCCTGCTCGGCCGCCGTTGCCAGCGGGGCGTAGAAGGAGGGTTCGATCATTGGCTCGGCGTACGAGAAGCGCATGGTGAGGTTCTAGCGCCCCGGTGCTGGATCGGCACAGCTCGCCGGATCGCCCCGACGGCTTGATCACGGCGCCATGACTCGGCCTGGTCTAGATCTCCGGCCAGCGCTTCTGGCGGCTGCGGGCCCGACGGCTGCGGTCGCCCAGCGCCCAGGCACGACGCCACTGCCCGGCCTCGGGTCCGGTGAGCGATGGGCTGTCGGTCCGGTGGGCTCGCCGGCGAGCGGAGTACCAATCGGTGGTTGCCTCGTCGGCGAGGGCAGCGACTTCGCGCTCGATTCGGGCGGCGAAGCGGGTCGTGTTCTCGTTGTCGGCAGGGGTGATCGCCCGACCGAAGGTCACCGAGGTGTTGCTCGGGCGGGGGAGCGAGCGCCCCTTGCGCAGGATCCGGCCCGTGCCGGCAACGTGCACCGGCACGACCGGCACGCCGGCTCGGGCAGCCAGATAGGCGGCACCACCGCGGAACGGCTGACCCCAGCCGTCAGGGCTGCGGCCACCTTCTGGGTAGATCAGGAGGCTCCAGCCGTCGTCGATGAGTTCGGCGGCGAGGTTGGCGCTCTTGCGGCCGGTCTTCGCCCGTTCGATCGGGATTGCCCCGATACCGAGTGCCGACATGGCACCGGTGATGCGGGTTCCGAAGAAGTAGTCGGCAGCTGCACCGACCACGATCTTGTGCCGCCACGGCTCGGGGATCGATGTGAGCAGGAGTGGGGTGTCGAGGTGGCTGTGATGGTTGGCCGCGAAGATCACCGGCCCTTCGAGCTCGAGCAGGCGGTCTGCGCCTTGGCGATCCGGCGATGCGAGGCCGGCGACTGCGAGGCGCATCGGGCCGTCGACGATCGCCGCGCGCGCCATCCGTGCCGGTTTGGATCGAGCCCACTCGGTGTCGTAATCGGCGCCGGTCGTGCGCCTGCGGGGGAGCGGAGCCACACCTTTCGGGGTCGACGGCGCCCGCATCGGGAATTCCATGGCCCGCATGACGCGCGACGGCCGCAGCGCCGGTGGGATCGACGGAAGTCCAAGCTGGCGGGCGAGCTTGCTCATGTCAGGTCACATCCGCCATCAGGATCGGCGGGTTGTGCATGTAGGTGATCGAGGGCGATGAACCGACGGTGTTGGATGCCATCTCAAGCGCGTCCTGCATGGTCGATGCAGGCTGGAAGCCGAGGCGGCGAACTGCACGGGGATCGCCGCCGACGATGATGACCTTACCCAACCACTCGAGGGCGTGGCTGCCCCAGTACCACATGTAGAACGGATGCACGCCGTGGTAGGCGTAGCTGTTGCGGTACAGGTGGATGTACCACTCGTCCTCGGCGAACTGCTTCTCGTACTTCTGCTCAAGTTCGATCGGATCGGTCGTCTCGGCAAGGAGCTGCTCGAAGAAGTCGATGTAACTCGGGTGGTGCACTGGGTGGAACTCCCACGGGGTGGGGTGGCTCATGATGAGGACACCACCCTCACGCACCAGCGGTTTGCCGCGGTACATGTTGAAGAAGTAGCCGAGACCTAGGCACATCACCAGGATCGGGTTCATCACCGAGTTGACGTTGTAGGGGCAGATGTAGGGCAAGCCGAACGCCAGAACGTCGGTTTGGCCTTCGACGGGCACGAGGTGCTGCTTGAAGCAGTGCTCCAGGGTGACCTCGTGCACCGATTCGACGTTTCCGGCCTGCACCGACGTGAGTTCGTAGGGCGCCTTCCAGCCGTTGAAGATCTGGCGGCGCTGTGACGCCGGCATCAGATCGAGGCCCTTCTTCATGCCCATGAAGGTGATGCGGTCCTTGGCAGTCCATTCCCACTCGCGCTTCTGGAGCAGCGAGAGCGCACCGTCGTAGCCGAACGTGTTGTTGTTGATCGTCGTCTCGATCTGGAAGATGCGCGGGCCGTGGTTCTTGATGACCTCACCCTGGCGCCAGTTGCTGTGGTGCAGCTCGGAGTTGTGGCGGTCCATGAACGACTTCGACTCGCGCATCGTCTTCACGTTGTGGTGGTGCTTGATGCCCGAGTAGCCCGACAGGCCGGTGGCGGTTGACTTCCAGCCACCGTCCATCGACACGATGTTGAGGTTGACGTAGATCAACAGATCGGACTCGGCGGCCCGCTTGTTCATCGTGACGGCCTCATCGTGACGGGTGCGGCCGAGCTCGACCATCCCATCGGGATCCTCGGCATCGTGGTTGTAGAGCGCGCCCTGCGGGGCGAAGGCGTCATAGACGCGATCGCCGAGGGCGTGACGCAACTCGTCCTCGGTCATGCGGCGATGCAGCGCCAACGCAGCGATGAGGTGAACATCATCGACACCGGCTGCTGCGGCCATATCGAGAACCTGCTCGATGATGCGCTGCCGAATGTCGGGCTTCCGCATGGAGGGCAGCGGCAACGAGATGTCGTCGAAGGCGATCGTCAGCTTCATGCCGGGCTTGAGCAGCTCGGGCAAGGGATCGTCATCGATCGGTTCGAGCAGCGCGTGACGAATCGCCGCTTCGGGGTCGGGCAGACCTGGGAGCGGCTCGGCTGGGTAGATCACCCGGGTGCGATCGGCCGGGAGCTTTTCGAGCCGGAAGTTGTCGCCGTGGTGGAACAGCAGCGGCGGTGTCTGTTTGTCGACGTTGAGGACGAAGCCCGGTCGAGGTGAACGGTTTCGGGGGTCAGATGCCATGGAAACTCCAGGGGGCTCAGCCGGCGGCGCGCCGCTGCATGGCGGCAACTCGCTGCTTGCGCAGGGGTCCGCGCAGGGTGCGCGGCCCGATCGGAATGGTGCGGTTGGGGGCGCCGTCGGACTTGGTCCAGTGCTCGATCAGCCATCCACGACGACGGGCGATGGCGGCGAGCTTGGTCTCGGCGTTGACCGCGACGGGGAACCCGACGGCTTCGAGCATCGGCAGATCCGATGTCGAGTCGGCGTAGGCAACCGACTCCTTCAGATCGAGTTCGTGTTCCTTGGCGTAATCGGCGAGGGCCTGATAGCGGGCTTCACCGGTGGGCGGGACGTTGGTGAGCTTGCCGTCGTAGGCGCCGTCCTGTGCACCGAGTTCGGCCGACACGATGTGATCGAACAGAGGCCGCAACGGTTCGACGACGACATCGAGCGCACCGGTGATCAGCAATGTCTTGTGTCCGAGGGCACGGTGGGCGCGAACCCGACGGATGCCGGCGGGGAACGACTTGGTCATGAGCAGGTCGCTCATCA
Organism: Acidimicrobiaceae bacterium; assembly: GCA_002694825.1. GTDB lineage: Bacteria > Actinomycetota > Acidimicrobiia > Acidimicrobiales > Aldehydirespiratoraceae > UBA11606. The sequence continues at coordinate 21,130 of NZNH01000086.1, forward strand.
TCTCCAACGAGTCTTGTTCGAGGCGTTCGATTGGAGCGTCTTCGAAGCGGCGGTAGAAGTAGCGCAGGAAGTCACTGCGGTCGGCGCGATCGAGATTCCAGAGCGTGGGCGCCTCACGCAGCGTCTTGGCTACGAAACGCACGCGATCGGGGGTGTCGAGATGCCGGGTCGCAAGCCACGAATAACTGGCGACGACATTGCTCGCGATCAGGGTGTTCTCGAGGTCGAAGACGGCGAGGTGACGGTCTTCGGACAGCACATTCTTGCGGATCCGCTCGTTGCGGTCGACCGACGGCCCCTTGCTCGGCTGCATCTTGAGGCGGGCCATCTTGACCGTCGAAGGCAATTGGATGTCGTGGGCGTAGTGGGGCCAGTCGATCGACAGGGGATCCATGTTGAAGTCGCGCTGGTCCGCCTCGCCGAGGCTGTTCCATAAGGCGTACATGCGGTCGAGCTGGTAGGTCGCCTCGCATTCGGTGTATGCGCCGTAGAGCTCGACATAGCCGCCGGCCCGATCGAGTTGTTCCTTCTGCTGTTCGAGGTCGGCGCCGATCTCGGCCTGTTTGCCTCGCAGGGGCAACGCATCAAGGATGCGCTCGCCGGTCGTGAGTGCGAACTTGGCCCGGTTGAGCTGCCGAGTTACCCGGCCGCGGCCGGGGAAGGTCCAGTCAGGCACCGAGATGGGCTGGTTCTTTTCGTCGTAGACCGGGTTTTTGGTGAAGTACGCCTGCACGAGGTCGACCATCTGGCCGTACTTGAAGGGGTTCGCCGATCCCGATGCGATCTGGATGATGTCGGGCTCGTGCTCGCCGGATTGCTCGCTGATGTGCGGACCGCGAGCGGCGGTGGCGAGGATCGATGCCACCACGAGGTCGACGGGGATGACGTCGATCACACCCTCGGGCACCCCGGGGAACTCTTTGAGAAGGCCTCGGGCGTAGGCGGCGATGACCGGCTCGGCCATACGGAAGCCGCGAATCCAGCCTGGCACCGGTTCGGCGAGCGCCGATTCGATGATGGAGGGCCGCACAATGGCGACCGGCACCCCGTCTCGGGTCTCGACGAGGCTGCGTTCGCCGAGTGCCTTGGTGAAGGCGTAGGCATCGGGGAAGCCGAGGCTTGCCGCTCGAACACGACCTGTCTGGGTCATCTGCTCGCCGACCCACTTCTGCCGGAGGCTCTCGACCCGCTCGGCGATGGCGGGGGTTCCGGCTGCGCCGAGGGTCTTGATGGCGTCGGCCTCGAGTGCCTTCAGGCGCTGCGGGGTTCGGCTGGCCTGCTCGGCGTCCTTTCGCGCCTGGAAGGCATTGTGGGCTTCGGCTCGCCAGTCGACGTCAACGAAGAACGGGGAGTCCTGCACCATCTGCTCTGGGGCGTTNCCGCGGCGAGATCCGGCGACATAGCAGGTGGACACGGCGACGAGGTAGGCCTTCTCGCCCGGCGCAAGGCCACCCGGGGTGGGTTCGGTTCGGGCTTCGGCGGCGACGCGCAGTACAGCGGCCACCCGGCCGGGGCCGAGGAGGTTGACCTGTACGGCATCGTCGAGCGCGGAGTCGAAGCTCACCGTGGCAGCGGAGTGCACGGCGATGTCGACGGTGCTGAAGAGTGCGAGTCCGGCGTCGTCGAGACCGAGGCCGTCTTGGCCGACGTCGCCTTTCACTGCGAACACCCGACGGTCGCACATCTCGTCGAAGGTCTCGCCGTCGAGACCGCCGGCTGCGACGGGGTCCTCCTTGAACGCATCACGGAGTCGGTCGAAGGCGTCGTTCTTGAGAATGTCGCGCTTGACCCGGTGCTCGGCGCCGCGGCGTCCCGGCCGCACCAGTAGCACGAGTTCGCAATCGGGAACCGAGCGCAGGAAGCGTTCGACGAGCGCAGTGCCGAGAAAGCCGGTCGAGCCGGTGATGGCGATCCGCTTGCCGGACAGGTTCTCCCTGATCACGCGACGTACCTCATGATCACTGTTCTACCACTTCTCTCTACCAATTGGTAGAGGATCGTGTCAGAGTAAGGCCATGGCCGAGTCGACCCGAGAGCGAATCCTCGACGCTGCGCTGCGGGCGTTCGGCACCGAGGGCTTTGCCGCCACCTCGCTCGACGCCCTGGCCACCGAGCTCGGCATCCGGAAACAAACGATTCTGTATTACTTCCCATCGAAGCAGGCGATTTTCGAAGCGGTCGTCGACCGCGCTGCCTCGGACCTCGTGAAGGTCTTCGAAGAGCAAGCCGCCCGAGGTATCGGCGGCCTCGATCAGGTCGAGGCGATCGTCAAGCGGGTCTTCCGCCTCGCCGTTCGTCGACCCCAACTGCTGGGTTTGATTCGGGAAGTCACCCGGCCGGGGTCATTGTCGATCGACCGGCTCAGCGCCCACACCGCCCCGATCTTCGACCGGGCCCGTGACTTTCTCCAGCGTGAGATGGATGCCGGAAGGATGAAGTCCAGCGACCCCGAAATGCTCCTGCTGTCGCTCTACTCGACCGTGGTCGGGGTAGCGACCGAGCTCGAAGTCCAACGGGCGATGGGGATCTCCGATTCCCTGCGGGGGGCGGTCGCCCGTCGCCAGGAGCTCATCCGCTTTCTCCGGGCTGCGCTCGAGCCGGCGTAGCGACACGCCATCGGCCGTTCGGCAGAGTCGCCCAGGAGGCGCGTCGACCGAAAACGACGTCGGGCCGGAGACCGCTGGCTGGGGCAGCGACCTCCGACCCGAGCGTCGGTGTTCAAGAAGAACGCTCGATCAGACGGGGCTGCTGCTCCCGCTTCGAGCCTTTGCAATCCCGAGGACCATCAGGCCGTACAGGCCCTTTGAGGTGATGTCAGCGACGGTGTAGCCGACCTGACGCAGGGTCTCGAGCGTCCCGGAGGTGTCGTCGAAGACGGGGAACAGGTACGCAATCGGGTACACCAGCCAGGTGATCAGCAACACCATGGTGGCGTTCTTGATCGCAGCGGAGACGGCGGGCGTCCCGCGTGCGGCTGCCGCCTGGAGCTGGCCGTAGAGGGTGTAGAGGATGTACACGAACGGGATCATGGCGAGGACCCAGAAGATCCACTTCGTGCTGTTGGAGTCGGCGACTTCACCCGGGTAACCAAGGCCGATCATGAGGACGGTCGCCGGAACAAGCGTCTTCATGAGCTGCTTACGCTGATCGGAAGCAACGCCGAGCACGATGAGCAGCTCGATGACGAGCAACGGCACGGTGATGAGCCAGTCCGCGTAGCGGTAGCCCTCGTTCATCGAACCCGCTCCGAATGCATCCCAGATCCGGAAGTAGTGGTAGCCGGCGATACCGACAACGACGGCCGACGCCGCAACGGCGGGGCGGTATTCCTTGTTGACGGCGCTCATCTGCGTCAGGAAGTAGACGAAAGCACCGAGCATGACGGCCGTGCCGAACGACAAGGCGTTATAGACGAGGTCGTATTGATCCTCGCTCAATAGGGCAATAGTTGAATCCATGTTTTCCTCTGGTTCGATTTGATCGCATCGATGGTGGTCGCATCACCAAGCCAAACAGTAGTGGCCTGTGACGGTCACCACACAAAACAGTAGTGGGCCGCGACGACCTACGGGTGCGGATGTCGATGCGTTGACCACGCAGCGTGACCGTCGTCTTTGCCGGCCGAGGTCA
>NZNH01000087.1 GCA_002694825.1 Acidimicrobiaceae bacterium
CCCGCGGCCTCGACGACCCCGTTCCTGATGGCGTGCTCGACCGTTTCGACTTTGTCGATCGGGCCGCCGCCGTGTTCGGTATTCATCAGCCTGAATCGATGGCCGAGGTTGCCGAGGCCCGCCGGCGGCTCGTGTTCGACGAGTTGTTGCGGGTGCAGCTCGAGTTGGTTCGTCGCAAGCGCCGTATCGAGCGGGAGACGGCGGGTATCGCCCACGAGATCGCCGGTGAACTCACCGACCGCTTCATCGAACGGCTGCCGTTCCCGCTCACCAACGCGCAGCAGCGGGCGATCGGTGAGATTGGTGCGGATCTCGAACTCGCCCGACCCATGCATCGTCTTCTGCAGGGCGATGTTGGTTCCGGCAAGACACTGGTGGCGGTGCACGCGCTCCTCACGGCGGTGCAGGGTGGGTATCAGGGTGCGTTGATGGCTCCCACCGAAGTGCTCGCCGAACAGCATCACGCCGGCGTGACCGCCATGCTCGGCGACCTGTCGGTTCCCGACTCGAGCACGCTCATGGGCGAGCGCCCGCTGCGGGTCGAGTTGCTCACGAACCGCGTGGCGACGGGCGATCGACGCAAGATCCTCGCCGACCTGGTCACCGGCAAGGTCGACATCATCATCGGCACGCATGCCTTGATCCAGGAAAAGGTCGAATACGCCGCTCTCGGGGTCGTCGTCATCGACGAGCAACACCGTTTCGGTGTCGAGCAACGGGCTGCGCTGCGAGAGAAGGGTGACGCCGTCACGGCGCCGGATGTGCTGGTCATGACCGCCACCCCGATTCCTCGCACTGCGGCGATGACGGTCTACGGCGATCTCGACGTGTCGGTGCTCGATGAACTCCCGCCGGGCCGGACACCGATCAACACCGAGTGGGCTCGTGACGACGCCGCCGAGGATGGGGTCTGGGATGTCGTTCGCGCCGAGGTCGGTGCCGGTCGACAGGTCTATGTCGTGTGTCCGCTGATCGACGAATCCGAGGCGCTTGATGTTCGTTCGGCTGAGGACANGTTCGCCGCGCTCCAGGCAGCCGAACTGTCGGATCTGAGACTCGGGCTGCTCCACGGCCGGGTCACGGCGGCGGAGAAGGCATCGGTCATGGACGACTTCCGGGCGGGCGACCTCGACGTGCTCGTCGCCACCACCGTGATCGAGGTCGGTGTCGACGTCCCGAACGCCACCGTCATGGTGATCCTCGACGCTGATCGGTTCGGGATTGCGCAGCTCCACCAGCTTCGTGGTCGAGTTGGTCGAGGCCAGCACGCCAGCCGCTGCTTCCTCGTCGGGGATCCCTCGACCGCTGATGGCGAGGCACGACTCGAGGCACTCGTTGCGTCAACCGACGGTTTCGAACTCGCCGAAGTTGATCTCGACCTGCGCGGCGAAGGCACGATCATGGGGGAGCGGCAAAAGGGACGGAACGATCTCAAGCTTGCGTCGCTTCGTCGGGATAAGGAGTGGGTCGCCGCCGCCCGTCAGGTTGCGATCGAGATCATCGACACCGACGAGGAACTCGATCGCCATCCCGGCCTCGCCGACGAACTGGAGCTGTTGCTCGGCGACGACGACGCCGACTACCTCATGAAGGACTGAGTGACTCGGCCTCGGATGCGGCTCAGCCGTGTCCGTCGAGCAAACCTGCGACGAGCGAGGCCACCGGGCTGCGCTCGCTGCGCGTCAGGGTGATGTGGCCGAACAACGGATGGCCCCGCAGATGATCGACGACGGCGCCGATGCCGTCGTAGCGGCCGACGCGAAGGTTGTCGCGCTGGGCGACGTCGTGGGTGAGCACGACCTTGGAGTTCTCGCCGATGCGGGTGAGGGCGGTGAGCAGGACGTTGCGCTCCAGGTTCTGNGCCTCGTCGACGATGATGAACGCGTCGGTGATCGATCGTCCCCGGATATGGGTCAGCGGCATGATCTCGAGCAGGTCACGATGGATGATCTCGTCGACGACCTCTGGCCCGGCGATCGCCTCCAGCGCGTCGGTGACCGCCGCAGCCCACGGAGACATCTTCTCGGCCTCGGAGCCGGGGAGGTATCCGATGTCTTGGCCGCCGACTGCGTACAGCGGACGGAAGACGATCACCTTCGAGTGGGTGCGGTTCTCGAGGACGGCCTCGAGCGCGGCAGCGAGCGCAAGCACGCTCTTGCCGGTGCCGGCACGGCCACCGAGCGACACGATGCCGACCGAGTCATCGGTGAGCAGATCGAGGGCGATGTGTTGCTCTCGAGAGCGGGGCCGGACGTCGAACACGGACCGGTCGGGGATGCGATGGATCTGCTTGTCCTCTCGCACGCGGCCGAGGCCCGACTGCGAGCCGGCGACCAACGTGATGCCGGTGTTGACCGGGAGATCCCGAGCCTCGTACAGGTCGACCACACCTTCGTCGTAGAACTCGTCGACGACGGCGCTCTCGACCGCGAGATCGGTGAAGCCGGTCCAGCTGCCGTCGGCGACCTCGGTGTCGCGGTACTCGGCGGCGTCAAGCCCGACCACGCCGGCCTTGAGACGGAGCGGCAGATCCTTGGTGACGAGGGTGACGTCGAGTCCTTCGCGGGCCAGGTTGTGCGCAACGGTGAGGATCCGGTGGTCGTTGGCTTCCGATCGCAGCGCTTCGGGCAGTGGCTCGGTGGAGGTGTGGTTGAGCTCGACGCGAATCGTGCCGCCGTGCTCGTTGACCGGCAGCTCCTCGAGGAGCGAGGCGTGTCGTTCCCGGAGTTCCTCGAGACTTCGAAGCGCGGTCCGTGCTGCCCATCCGAGTTCCGGATGGTTGCGTTTGGCTTCCAGTTCGGTCAGAACGACCAGCGGAAGAACGACGGCGTGTTCCTCGAACTGTCGGAGGGCCTGCGGTTCGCTCAGCAGGACCGATGTGTCGAGGACGTAGGTACGACGTGAACTCGTCATGTGCCCACTCACCGTACGCACGAGACCGAGGGCGTCGGGTGGATCCTCTGATGAACAGTTGGTTTCGGCGAGACCGGCTCTACGCCTCGTCGTGCAGGACCCCACGACGGGTCGTTTAGGCGACGACCTCGACGAGGATGGCGTGGTAGCCCTCGGCGCCATCGGGAGCGATGTCCTTGGGGCCGACCGGCTGGATCTCGCCGTGCTTGTCGATGGCTCGAACGTCGATGCGGTGCACCCCCGGCGACGCGTTCCAGTCGGCCTTCCATTGGACCCAAGATTCGTCGGAACCCGGAACGGCGAGGTCACAGGCCTGCCAGGGGCCCTCGTCGATGGAGATCTCCACCGCCTGGATGCCACGCACCGGAGACCAGGCGACGCCGGCAATCGGTGTCGTTCCGGCGGTGATACGACTGCGGTGCTGGGGGACGTCGATGCGCGAGGCGGTCTTCATCGGGCCGTCTTTGGACCAGCCGAGATCGATCCAGTACCCGTTGAACGCTTCCCAGGTGGTGAGGTTGATCTCCTCGATCCATTTGGTGGCGGAGACGTAGCCGTAGAGGCCGGCGACCACGAGCCGGGCGGGAAAGCCGTGGCGGACCTGGAGCGGTTCCCCATTCTGCCCCACGACCAGCATCGCGTTCCGGCCGTCATAGGCCGTCTCGGTCGGGAAGCCGGCGGTGAAGTCGTCGACGGAACGGCCCACGATCTGGGTGGCGCCGTCCTGGACCCCGGCTCGGTCGAGGAGGTCGGCGAGGGGGACGCCGGTCCACACGGCGTTCCCGACATAGTCGCCGCCGATCGGATTGGAGACGCACGCCAGGGTGATGGTGCGTTCGACGAGATCCATGTTGAGGATCTCGTCGTAGGTGAGCTCGTAGGGATTGTCGACCATGCCGGTGAACGAAAGTCGCCATGTGGCCGGGTCGATCTGCGGGAACGAGAGGGCGGAGTCGATCCGGTAGAACTGGTCGTCGGTCGAGGGAGTGATCCAACTCGACAAGCCGGGGACGTCGAACGGTTCGGCGCTGACGGTGCCGGCTGTGCCGTCGGCGAACGTTGTCGTCGCCGTTTCGGCGGTTGCGTCGGGTAACACGATGTCGCGACGGGCAAGATCACCGGCACCGGTGCCTTCGACGGCGCGACCAACGCCGACGCCGGTGAGCGCAACCGCACCGGCACCGGTGGTCCATCGCATGAACGCCCGACGACTGTGCGGTGGCTCGAGCGGACTGGCGGCGATCTCGGCGCGCTCCGAGGAGACCTCGGCCGTTGGGGTTGCTGATGCCCGCGCCTTGTCGAGCAGCACGCGCAGGGTGGCGATGCCGAGGCCGGCGGCGACGAGGGCCCAGAACCAGCCGGCGATGAAGGATGACTGCGGGTTGCGGGCTGCAGCCCATCCGCCGAGGAGGCCGAAGGCAAAGAACCCGCCCACGCCGAAGCGATCGCCGCGCTTCAGCGCCTGCTCGCCGAGGAGTCCGGCGAGCACGAACGCAACGATCGTGATGCCGAGCAGGAGGTTGCCCTTGCCGGCGGTGCCGAGGTTCTCGATCGATTCCTCTGCAGCCCAGCCGGGCGTGTAGTCGATGATGAGCTCACCGACCCCGAGCACGAGACCCGGCATCGTGTCGGACACGCCCTCGATGAACTGGCCGAATGCCAGCGCGACTGCAGCGGCGGCGACACCGGATATCGCGCCCATCCACCAGGGAGCCGACTGCGACGGGTGCTGCGTACTCACGGTGTCCACCATGCCGTCTCGCGCCGGTGGAGGGAACGATTTGGCAGCGGAGATGGCTCTCGTGAGNGCGCGATAGGGCAGACTTGGCGACGTGCACGGCCAGGATGACGCCCGTTGAGCGAGTCGCTCGTCGACTGGGGAGTCGGCCGCGTCCCCGCTGCCGACTGGTGTGACGGGGCGAGGCAGGCCCGGGTGGTCCGGGTCGACCGAGGGGAGTGCGACGTCATGACTCCTGATGGTCGCGTGCGCGTACTCTCGGACTCGCAGCGGGCGCAGGGAGAAATTGCACCGGTCACCGGTGACTGGGTCGAGATCGGCGACACCGAGGGCCTCGGCACGGTGATCGCCCGAGTGCTGCCCCGCCGCACCGCCGTGAGCCGCCGCGATCCGGCGGAGAAGGATCTCGAGCAGGTCCTGGCCAGCAACGTCGACGTGGTGGCCGCGGTTCTCGGGCTCGACCGACCGGTGCAGGCCGGCTGGCTCGAGCGACTCCTCGTGATGGCGATCGACAGCGGTGCCGAGCCGTTGATCGTGTTGACGAAGGCCGACGAGGCTGATGTCGACACTCCGGCCTTCTCGATCGTGGAGGCGGTTGCGGGCTCGGTCCCGGTGATCGTCACGAGCGTCGTCGATCGCACGGGACTCGACGAACTCCTTGCCCGAATCGGGGCAGAACGCACGCTCGCGCTTGTCGGTGAGAGCGGTGTTGGCAAGTCATCGATCGTGAATGCGCTCGTCGGCGAGGAACGCCTCGAGGTGGGTGAGGTACGGGCGAGTGATGCCGAAGGGCGTCACACGACCACTGCCCGCGAGCTGATCCGTCTTCCCGGTGATGCCGGCTTGATCCTCGATACGCCCGGAATCCGCACGCTCGGGCTCTGGGAGGCCGAACACGCCCTCGATCTCGTCTTCGGAGACCTCGTCGAGCTCGCCGAGCAGTGCCGGTTCCGAGATTGTGCACACCGAGGCGAGCCCGGCTGCGCAGTGCAGGCTGCGATCGATACCGGCGATCTTCCCGCGATGCGGGTACGACTTTTTCTCGAACTCGTCGACGAACTCGACAATCTCCGGAAGCGGGAAGCGCAGCGGGCCCGGCGGGAGAAGGGTGGCGGGCGCCGGCGTCGTTAGGTCGACGGGTGCTCGGCCTCGACCTGGGCAAGGGCGCGTCGGTCGATCTTGTCGCTCGCGTTTCGGGGGAGTTCGGCGACGACACGGATCGCCTCCGGCAGTTTGTGATGGGCGAGTGTCGCTTCCCCGTGGACTCGGAGATCGTCGAGCGTCGGTGGTGCGCTCGGATCGGTGGGCACGATGACGGCCACACCGATCTCTCCCATGACAGGATCCGGGCGAGGAACAAGCGCGATTTCGGCCACGCCTGGATGGTCGAGCAGGACGCCCTCGACCTCCATCGGATAGACGTTGTAGCCGCCGCGGATGAACATCTCTTTCACCCGCCCCCGCAGCCGGAAGATGCCGTTGTCGTCGCGGGTGGCGAGATCGCCTGTGCGGAGCCAGCCGTCGACGAGCGTCTCCGCCGTGCCCGCCGGGTCGTTCCAGTAGCCCGACATCACGGCCGGCGAGGTGAGCCAGAGTTCGCCGACCTCGCCGTCGGGCAGCGAAGTGCCGTTCTCATCGCGGATTTCGGCGTCGACTCCCGGGCGAGGTCGGCCGATCGAGTGCAGCGCCTCGTCGTCGTCGGCGTCGAGGGCGGTGCCGAGGCCGATACCGCCGCTCTCGGTCGAGCTGTAGCGAATCGAGTACGGGGCGCCGAAGACCCGACGGGCTTCCTCAACGAGCGCCGGAGGAGAGGCGGCCCCACCGGCGACGATCGCCTTCACGTGATCGAAGTCGTGCTCGGCGATGTTGGGCAGGTTGAGCAGGAGGGCGATCTGAGGCGCGACGCCGGTGATGGCCGGCATCTGGTACTGGGTGATCAGATCGAGAATCGGGCGGGCTCGCCAACGCTCGAGGAGATGTGTGGTGCGACCGCTGGCCAGCATCCACGGCAACTTGGTCATGAAGCCGACGTGGGCCATCGCGACCGACGAGAGGCCATGGCCGCCACCACCCCAGGCGCCGCCGGTGTCGAGATCGGCGATTGCCTGAAGCTGACGATTGGCGTACCAACCNCCGCGCGGCTGGCCGGTGGAGCCGCTGGTGAAGCAGATGCACACCGGGCGTTCGGGATCGTCGGGCAGGTCGGGCACCGGTGCCGCATCCGGCACCCGAAATCTGGCCGCCATGGTGTGGGCGTTGTCTCCGGCGTCGACGACAGCGATTGACGAGTCGATCGGCCCCATCGCCGCTGCGAGGGCCGGCGAGGCGATCACGAGATCGGCGTTGAGTACACCGATGCACGCCCGCAGCTCTGGCCCGGTGAAACGGGGATTGAGGCCGGCAGTCACGGCGCCGAGGCGAGCGGCGGCGAGGTACAGCACGACGAAGTCGACGTTCGACGGCGTTGCGAGCGCGAGCACCGACCCCGGTCGGATCCCCTGGTCGAAGAGCCCGGTGGCGGCCTCGTCCGCGGCGCGATCGAGCTGGGCATAGGTGATCGACCAGCCGTGTTCGGTGACGAATGCCTCGGTGTCGGCGAATTCGACCGCGGCGCGGCGGGCGATCTCGGTGAGCACCCTGACCCCTACTCCTCGATGAAGGTGTTCTCGGCGTTGCCGGCGACGACCTGCTTGAGGATCTTGCCGGTGGCGTTGCGAGGAAGCGGCTCGGTGCGGATCTCCCAGTGCGCAGGGACCTTGTGGGAAGCGAGGGTCGCGCCGACGAACGCAGCGAGTTCATCCGTGGTGACATCGGCGTCGTCGAAGGGCACGACGTAGGCCTTGACCTCCTGGCCGAGCTCGCGGTGATCGACCCCGAGTACGACGACCTCGCGGACGGCCGGGTGTTCGTCGAGCCGGTTCTCGATCTCGACCGGATAGATGTTCTCGCCACCGCGGATGATGAGATCGGTGCGGCGGCTTGCAAGGAAGAGCAGTCCGTTCTCGATGCGGCCGAAGTCGCCGGTTCGGAGCCANCCGCCCGGTCGGATCGCCTCGGCGGTCGCCTCCGGGTTGTCCCAGTAGCCAGGTGTGACCATCGGGCCGCGCAACATCACGTTGCCAATCTCGCCGTCGGGGAGCGGGTTGTCGTCGTCGTCGTGGATCGCAAGGTCGCATGTCGGGATCGCCGAACCGACCGACTCCGGATTTTCCCGGAGCACGTCGTCGCTCGCCGAGGTGGCGAGGCCCGAACACTCGGTCAGGCCGTACCCGACGCCCACGGGCCGTTCGGCGTGGGGGAGCGCCTCACGGCACGCCCGCAGAAGCTCNGGTGACCAGACCGAACCGCCGCCGCCGATGGCCGTCACGCTCGANGTGTCGTACTCGTGGAACTTCGGGTGTTCGATGATCCGCCAGACCTGGGTGGTGACACCGCTGAGACGGGTGATCTTGTACGTCTCGGTGAGTTGCAGGACCTTCTCCGGATCGAACCGGCCCGTGGTCCACACATGGCCCATGCCCGAGGCCACGGCGGTGACGCAGCATGAATGGAGCCCGGAGATGTGAAACAGGGGGCTGGCGGCCAGCGACAGCATCGGGGGTTTCGGCGGGTCGTCGGGATTGGCCGGGAAGCGGAACGCGTCGCGGGCGCCGAGGATGAACGCGCACGTGAGATAGGCGTTGAAGTTCCGGTGGGTGATGATGGCGCCCTTCGGCCGGCCGGTGGTGCCGGAGGTGAACAGGATCGTGGCGGCGTCGTCCTCGTCGATCGGGGTGTCGGGCAGGTCGGCTCCTGGTGCGTGATCGCGAAGTTCGGCGAAGTCCTTCTCGAACACGACGAGTGGAACTCCAGGGTCGCCCTTGATGCGTTCGGCCCGTTTGGCGTCGGCGAGCAGCAGCTTCGGCGTGGTGAGCTCGAGGCCGTAGCGGATTTCGTCCTCGGTCCACCACCCGTTCATCGCAACGGCGATGGCACCGAGCGAGGTGATCGCCCAGAACGATTGGATCCACTCGGGCGTGTTGGCAGCGAGGATGGCGACGCGGTCGCCGTGGCCGATGCCGTACCGCTCGGCGAGGCCCGCCGCGAGCGATGCCGCGGTGGCGATGTTCTCGGCAAAGGTCGCCTCGGTCCCGTCGTCGAACACGTAGTAGCGGGCGCTGCCGTCGCCACCGTGATTGGCGGAGTTCTGGAGCAAGGCGCGCAGGTGCGGTGCGCGGTTCTTCGCAGTGGTCACCTCGACGCCGTTCACGATGACGGGAACGGTCTCGAAGAAGCCCCCTTCGCCCGTGAGCATCGCATCGACATCGGCGATTGACATGGTCGGTTCAGCCATGTCCCGGATCATCGCACAGGACGACCTCGGCGCCCGATTCTGACGGTCCGTCAGGTCGGGTTGTACGCTCGCACGCTATGGACGTCCGGCTCGACGACTCCCTCAACGACTTCCGAGACGAGGTCCGCACCTGGCTGGAGGAGCACCTCTCCGGCGAGTTCGGGGCGTACCGCGGCAAGGGTCTCACCGGCCACGAGGACATCCCTGCGGAAGTCCAGATTGCGTGGGAGAAGGAACTCGCCACGGGTGGCTGGCTCGGCATCGACTTTCCCACCTCGATCGGCGGCCGTGAGTGCACGCTCGCCGAGCAGGTCATCTTCCACCTCACCTATGTCGAGGCCAAGGCGCCGGGACGCATTCCCAACATGGGTGTCACCCTGCTNGGCCCGACCCTGATGGCGTTCGGCTCCGAGGCACAGCAGCAGCGGTTCGTGCCGAAGATCCTCTCGGGTGACGAACTCTGGTGTCAGGGCTACTCCGAACCCGACGCCGGCTCCGATCTCTCCAACGTGAAGACCCGCGCCGACCTCGTCGACGGGCAGTGGGTGGTGAACGGGCAGAAGGTCTGGACNTCGTTGGCCCAGTTCGCCGACTGGATCTTCGTCGTCGCCCGCACCGAGTCGGGCTCCGAACGCCATGCCGGGCTCAGCTACCTCCTCATGCCGATGGATCAGCCCGGGATCGAAATCCGTCCGATCGTGCAGATCACCGGCGGTACCGAATTCAACGAGACCTTCTTCTCCGATGCCGTGTGCGACGAGGACATGGTCGTCGGTGGTGTCGGCAACGGCTGGAAGGTCGCCATGGGCACGCTTGCGTTCGAACGAGGCGCATCGACCCTCGGTCAGCAGGTCTCGTTCCGTCAGGAGTTCGAGGATCTCCTCGCCCTTGCCAAAGCCAACGGCCGCTGGGACGACCCGGTCGTGCGACAGGAACTCACCGAGGCCCACATCCGCCTCGAAATTCTCAAGTTCAACCAGCTGCGCATGCTCACCGCCCTCACCCACGACGGTGTGCCCGGCGCCGAGGCGTCAATCGGCAAGCTCTACTGGGCGGGCTGGCATCGCCGCATGGGCGAGCTCGCCATGCTCGTCGCCGGAGCCGAAGGCATGGTTGCGGGCGCCGACGGCCACAACGGGCACGGCGACGGGCCCGACTATCCGCTCGACAAGCTCCAGCGCACCTTCCTGTACACCCGGGCGCACACCATCTATGGCGGCTCCAACCAGGTTCAGCGCAACGTGCTCGGCGAGCGAGTGCTGGGCCTGCCCCGAGAGCCGCGTCCCTGACGGGCCGACGGCGCACCACCACCGCTGCTCGCTGGCTACGCCGTCTCGTCGCTCGTGGCGACACCGTCGATGAGGCGCCAGGCGAGCGCCGTGTCGGCATCGATCTCGAGATCGAGCAGCAGCCACTGCAGGAGCAGCCGACGACCGATACGGCGACCGATGCTCCAGGTGCCACCGACGCCAGGCATGAGCCCCATCGTCAACTCAGGCAGACGGAACCGGGTGTCGGGATGGGCCACGACGCTCGACGCCATCGCCGCCAACTCGATGCCGGCACCGACACAGGCGCCGTGAACGTCGACCGAGAGCCGATCGGCCACGGCGAGCACCGCCGGGCCGGGAGACGAGGCCATCCGGATCAGGTGCGCGGTCGCCGGGTCGGCGACCGCGCCGAATTCAGCCGGATCACCCCCGGCACAGAACGACGCCCCGTCGGCCCGCCACCGGATCGGTCGATCCGGGGCGATCAACGCCGCGGCGCGGAACGCATCGGTGAGCTCGTCGCGCCCCCGACGGTCGAGCAGGTTGTGGAGCCGAGATCGCGTCAACGTGATCGTGAGGTCGGGCTCGTCGGTGAGGGCGACTCGAGGGGTGTCATCGTTGCGGGTACGTCGACCCTGCGACGCCAGCCAGGCGGCGTGCTCAGCGCCGCCCTGCAGGGTGGCGTAGGCCAGCGATTCCTGGTGAAGGGCGGCGAGGGGTTCTCCCGGCAGGTTGCGAAGGTGAACCGCCGTGGTNGTGGCGGCCTGGGGTCGGGAGATGATCGCAGCGACGAGCTCGTCGACCGGTCCGATCACATCGGCATGACCCCATTCGGCGACCGTGACGACAGCGAGTGGGGCGAGCCGCCCGAGAACGGCATCCCACCGGTCGTCGGGATCCGTTGGGCTCGGGTCGAGGACAACAGCCGGTACGCCCACCGCCGCACCGAGCTCGCGAGCGAGATCGAGCGACGCGACGGCGGACTCCGCCGCGGCGAGATCCCACCGTGGCGTGTCGGTCATCGTCAGTCCGTCGGGTCGTCGCCGAGATGTGCGAACTGCTCGCGCAGGACCCGGCGGAGGAGCTTGCCCGTCTCGTTGTACGGGAGTTCGTCGACCACCTCGACGTGCGAGGGAACGCGGCTGGACCGCAGACGCTCCCGGATCAGGTCATCGAGTTCGTCCGGGCCGGGTGCGTCGCCATCAGCCACGATCAGCAACACGACTTTCTCGCCCCATTCTCGGCATGGCACCCCGATCGCCGCTGCGTCGCGCACGCCGGGATGGCTGATGGCGACGTCCTCGATCTCGCCCGGCGACATGTTCTCGCCGCCGCGAATGATCACGTCGTCGTTGCGGCCCTGGATGAACAGATAGCCGTCGTCGTCGACGAAGCCGCCGTCGCGGGTCGGGAACCATCCGTCGGCATCGAGCAACGAACCCTTCTCGCGGTACTCGCCGGCCACTTGTTCACCTCGGACGAAGATCTCGCCTACTTCGCCGGGACCGAGCACGGTGCCGTCGTCGTCTCGCACTTGGACTTCGACACCCGGAAGCGGGCGCCCGACGCTGGCCAGGCGCTGCTGCTCGATCGGATCGTCGCTGTACTGGGCGACACGGTGATCGTCGGGGCCGAGCAGGGAGATGGTCGATGACGTCTCCGTGAGCCCGTAGGCGTTGACGAAGTTGGTGATCGGAAAGAGGTCGAGTGCCCGCTCGATCACGGGCCGGGGCATCTTGCCGCCACCGTAGGAGAGTGCTCGGATGCCGAGCATCGGCGCTCCGCCGCGAGCGTCGAGCGCGTCGACGATGCGGGTGAGCATGGTCGGCACGACCATTGCGTGGGTCACGCCTTCGCGCTCGGCGGTGTCGATCCAGACGTCGGGATCGAATCGAGGCAGCTGCACGATCCGACGGCCTGCGTAGACCGACGACAGCATCGAGGCAACACCTGCGATGTGATAGGGCGGCACGCTCACGAGGGTGGCTTCGTCCTCGCCGGCGCCCATGAACTCGACCGATCCGAGGATGTAGGAGACGAGATGCTTGTGGCGCAGCACAGCGGACTTCGGGCTGCCCGTCGTGCCGCTGGTGAAGAGCAGCACCGCGAGGTCGTCGGGGTCCATGTTCCAGTCGCCAGGACTGGCGTGTCCGTCTGTTCCTGCGGCCGGGTCGGCGCTGAACGCTTCGGCGGAGACGCACGAGACACCCGGGAGACCGCCCAGCCGCTCAAGGTTGGATTCGTCGGCGATGGCGACGGCTGAACCGGCCCGCTCGGCGAGCGCAAGGAGGTCGTCGGCGGGAAGGCGATAGTTGAGGGGCACATAGGGGATGCCCGCCCACGCAGAACCGAACAGGGCAATCGGCAACGCCGGGCTCGATTCGTCGCACACGACCGCAGACTCGACTCCCGCAGCCCGGTAGCGGTTGGCTGCACCGTGGGCGCGGTCGTAGAGCTGGCGGTAGGTGAGCCCGTCGTCGAGTGATCCCACGGCCACCCGATCGCCGAGCCCTTCCGCCGCCATCTCCAGCAGCATCATCAGGTTCATGGGCGGTTGTGGCTCAGTCCGAGGCGGGGAGGGTCTTCGCCTGGGCGATCTCGAGAGCCCCGCCGTCGGCTGCCAGCGATCCGTCGCCTGCCTTGGTGGCCAGCAGTTCGATCGTCTCGTCGGCGTTGCCGTACCGCTTGCCGAGTTGGGTACCACCGGCGGCGTCGTCGGACGGGCTGCCACTGATCTCAGCGCTACCCGACGCGACCATCGGCGCGCCTCCACAGGTCAGGTCGACCTCGCCGGCTCCCTTGACGACGATCACCTCGGTGCTGCACACCGTGCTCTGGAAGCGTGCACCTGGCTTCAACTCGACCATGTTGGTTTCCCCCTTGGTTCGCCGATCGGCGTTCCTCAGTCTGGCCCGAGAGGTGGTCGGGCGAAAAGTCCGTGTGGGCTTCGCTAGCGTCGGTGCCATGGCGGAGCTCGATCAGGTGGCGACCTGGGCCAACTGCGGTGCGATGTCGTTGACCGGTCGGGTCGACGGTCCGCCCTTGGTCCAGCCGGCCGGACTGGTCGCCGCAGCTGCGTCGTCGTCGGCGGATCTGGCGGCGATGACCAAACGGCTCGGTTACGAGGTGGCGGTCGACGGTCCGTCGCTGCTGGCCGAGCGGGCCGCCTTCGCAGGACTTCACCGTCGGGGTTCCGTCTCGGTTGGTGGCGCCGCTCGATTCGAACGGTGCGGTGACGGTTGGGTGGTGCTCAACCTGCCCCGGCCCGACGACGTCGCCGCCTTGCCGGCGCTGGTCGAGGCTGCTGTCGACCCCGATGACTGGCAGGCCCTCCGCCGCGAGCTCCGCCGTCGATCGGCCGCTGATCTCGTACAACGCGGGCGTCTGCTCGGTCTGGCGATCGCCCGGCCCGACGAGCGACCGCAGACGCCTGCCCCGGGGCACGAAATCCATCGAGGCCCCGCGAGACCGGTACGCGCCCGGCCCATCGTCCTCGATTTTTCGTCGCTTTGGGCCGGCCCACTCGCCGGTTCGTTCCTCGCTGACGCAGGCGCACGGGTGATCAAGGTGGAGGGAGAGGGTCGGCCCGACGGAGCCAGATCCGGCCCGGCTGCGTTCTTCGATCTCCTCAACGCCGGCAAAGAGACGATCACGATCGATTTCGCTGATCGATCCGATCAGGCGCTCCTGCGACGGATGGTCGCCGCCGCTGACCTCGTCATCGAAGCCTCCCGGCCGCGTGCGATGGCCGCCGTAGGACTCGATCCCTCCGCCGTCGTCGATGCGTCGGCGACCTCGTGGCTGTCGATCACCGGCCACGGCCGAATCGACGACCCTGATCGCGTCGGGTTCGGCGACGATGCAGCGGTGGCGGGCGGACTCTGGATCGATGATCCCGGCGGCCCGATGTTCGTGGCCGACGCCATCGCCGACCCAGTGGCGGGCCTGGCTGCCGCAGCGATCGCCGCCGAGCTGCTGGTCGACGAGCGGGCTTCGGCGGTCGAGGTACCGCTGAGTCGCGCTGCTGCGTGGGCGCAGCGTCGTCCGGTCGATGTGTCTGTCGAACCCGACGGCGATGGGTGGGTGGTGGCGTTGGGCGGGGAGCGATGCGCCGTCGCTTCACCGACGGCTGCAAGATCCCGCGGAGCGGCCGCTCCGCTCGACGCGCACGGGGTAGCACTGCGCGCCGAGTTCTCCGAGCGCTAGCCTCGCTCGCCGTGAGCGATCCGCGAACTGAACTCGCCGCCGATGAGGCACCACGCGCCGCCGATGGGCG
>NZNH01000088.1 GCA_002694825.1 Acidimicrobiaceae bacterium
CGAACTGGCCGATGAACTGGTACAGGAAGCCTTCGTCCGGGCCTGGGAACGTCTCGATCGCTTCGACGGCCGCGCGGCGTTCACGACCTGGTCGTACCGGGTCGCCACCAACGCCTGTCTCGACGAGCTCCGTCGCCGGAGTCGTCGCCCGCAACCCGGCCTCCCTGATCACGAGGACATCGCAGATGAGGCCCTCGGTCGTCGCCCGTCGCTCGATCCCGGCGAGGCCGTCACCGCCCGCATCGATGTCGATGATGCGCTCGCGCAACTCCCCGAGGAATTCAAGGCGCCGGTCGTACTCCGAGATCTCGCCGGGCTCGACTACGCCGAGATCGCCGAGGTGCTCAACCTCGCACCCGGAACAGTGCGGAGTCGCATCGCTCGTGGGCGCGGTCGGCTTGCCGACATCATGGCCGGGAACCACAGCCCCCCTGACGAACGTCAGAGCACATGACATGAACGACAACACCGACGCCATCGACGAACTCGTGAGCCGGTACCTCGATGCCGAGGTCACCGACGACGAGGCCGCGCTCGTCGAATCGGATCCAGAACTCCTGGCGCGTGCCGACGCAATGCGATCGGCAATCGAGGCCGTCGCCGCCCCGGTCGACATTCCGATGATCGATCTCGACCAGCGGCGCACCGTCGCACTCAACGCAACCTCAACGTCAACCGGGATCACAGATCTCTCGGCAGCCCGGGCCCGCAGGATCGAGCGACGCAACCGGTTTGTCGCGGTGGCGGCAGCCGNCGTGCTGCTTGCCGNTNCGTTTACGGCGATCCAACGCGCNGATCTGGACGACGACGATCAGGACAACGTCGCCACGGAATCCACCGANANCGCNGGCGACAGCGNCGCAGCGGCCGACGAAGCGCTGGAGATGTTCGCCGACGACAGGGCAACTGAGGAGGCGGCGGACATGGCCGAATCCGCCGCCGTTGAGACCGACGACTGGGCTGGCGCGGACTTCGGCGACGACGCCGCTCCTGAGCACAGCACCAGTGATGCGGCAACGATGGCGGGGCCGAGTGTCGACGTCCTGCCGGACGAGTTGGCGCCGGTCGAGACGGTCGACGACATCGTCGATGTCGTCGACACGGCCTACGCCGACGTCATCGGTATCCCCCACCGCAGCGATCCCTTCGACGGAATCTGTCCNGAAGCAATCCGACTGATCACCGAGGTCCAGGGCGACACGACCGTGAGCGTCGAGGCGACCATGGTGGAGATCGGCGCTGAACGCGTCACTGTGCTGGTCGCCCTCGCTGCGATCACCGGCACAGAGACGAGTGGCCGCGTGATCATCGTGCACCCAGTCGACGACTGTGCCGCAAGCTCGATGGTCTCACCAGAATCGCCCTAGCCGGGAGGCGATAGGCTCGGCGTCCATGACGACCGAGCAGGAGACCGAGCCGGACTGGGCAGCGAGGCAGACCGATCGCGTCATCGACGTGATCGACAAGGTCAAGGCACAGACCACGGATCGTGCCGTCACCGTCCTGCGAGCCATCGTCTTCGGGGTCGTCATCGCCGTGCTTGGTGTGGCGGCCGCCACCATCTTCTTGGTCGCCGTGGTTCGCATGGCCGATGCGTACCTGCCGATCGGCGCCGGTGTCGGTGATGCCACCTGGGCTGCCCACCTCTTCGCCGGCAGCCTGCTGTCGATCCTCGGTCTCGGTGCCTGGCTGTCGCGTCGTTCCAGCTCGCGGCCACTGCTCGGTGCCGCGATCCTGGATCTGGTCATCATCGTCGTGNTCGTCTNCTACGGCCTTTTCAGCTGAGCTGGTCCACCCTGAAGATTCCCGACCCGTCCTGAGGCTGCCACTACGGTCCCCCGGCAGCCCGCAATGCACCCGAGCGAACGCTCTCGAAAGGCACTCCATGTCCGACGTACGCGACGTCATCATCATCGGCTCCGGCCCCGCCGGCCTCACCGCGGCGATCTACACCGCTCGCGCGAACCTTGCCCCGCTTGTGCTCGAGGGTGAGCCCAGCTCGACCAGCGATCAGCCCGGCGGGCAGCTGATGCTCACCACCGACGTCGAGAACTTCCCAGGGTTCCCCGAGGGGATCATGGGTCCCGAGCTCATGATGAACTTCCGCATGCAGGCCGAGCGCTTCGGGGCGGAGATCCAGACCGTCAAGGTCAGCCGGGTCGACCTTTCCACTGCGCCCTACGGCGTGTGGGTCGGCGATCCCGATTCGGCCGACCCGACCTATCGGGCCCATTCCCTCATCATCGCCACCGGTGCGCAGTCGATCATGCTGGGCCTCGATCGGGAGACCGAACTCATCGGTCATGGTCTGTCGACCTGTGCCACCTGCGACGGCTTCTTCTTCCGTGATCACCACATTGCCGTGGTCGGCGGCGGCGATTCCGCACTCGAGGAAGCGAACTTTCTCAGCCGCTTTGCGGAGAAGGTCACGATCATCCACCGCCGCGATGAGCTGCGGGCATCGAAGATCATGCAGGACCGAGCGTTCAACAACCCNAANATCGAGTTCCTGTGGGACACGGTTGTCACGNAGTACCTCGGCGACCAGTCGCTTGCNGGGGTNAAGGTCGAGAACGTCAAGACGGGCGAGACCTCTGAACTTCCCGTTACCGGCATGTTCATCGCCATCGGTCACCGTCCCGGGACCGACCTGTACAAGGGGCAACTGGGAATGAAAGAGAACGGCTACCTGGAGACCGTTCCCGGACGCACCGCCACCGACGTCGCCGGCGTCTTCGCCGTCGGCGATGTCACCGACGACTACTACCGCCAGGCGATTACCGCGGCCGGTTCAGGCTGCCAGGGGGCACTCGAAGCCGAGCGCTACCTCGAGACGCTCCACGACGCCTGACACTGCCCGACACTGGTCCCGGGAATAGTGCGCAACCACAACGGGTTCTCTCCCGTGGACGCCGACGGCAACGTCGGCATCGGAACCACCAGTGCCTCAGCGCTGCGAACGAAAGGAGCTCCGCCATGGCAGGAGCCGTCACCACCCTCTCCGACAGCACCTTCGACGAAACCGTCGCGAGCGATGGCGCTCCCGTCCTCGTCGACTTCTGGGCCGAATGGTGTGGGCCGTGCAAGATGATCGCCCCGATCCTCGAAGAGATTGCCGACGAGCAGGGTGAGGCTCTGCAGGTCGCGAAGCTCAACGTCGACGAGGCCGGCGATGTCGCCCGTCGCTTCGAGGTCATGTCGATCCCGACACTGATCCTGTTCAAAGACGGCGAGCCGGTGAAGCGCATTGTCGGCGCCAAACCCAAGCAGGCCCTCCTCGACGACATCGCCGAGTTCATCTGATCCCGATTCCGGGTTTCCACTCGGAACACCCTCATCGATCCAATCTTCCCGGAACAGCCGGCCCGTCGGGTCGGCTGTTCCGATTTCACACTTCCGGTCGGGTGCACTGAAGGCCGATAGCCTCGGGACGATGACCGATCAGGGGCTACCGCTGCGTGCGGGCGATCAAGGAAGCGCTATTCGCGACCTACACCGACGACTCGCCGCTGCCGGTTTTCCGGCAACGGGCGACCCCGAGATCTACGATGCGGACACGGTGGCAGCCGTTCGGGCCTTTCAGGCCACACGCCGCCTGATGGAAGACGGCGAATGCGGGCCGCACACCTGGGCAGCACTGATCGAGGCCGACTTCCGGCTTGGTGATCGCATGCTCTACCTGCGCTCCCCCATGACCCGTGGCGACGACATCACCGATCTGCAGCAGCGGCTCGGCAGCCTCGGCTTCGACGCCGGCTATGTCGACGGCATCTTCGGGCCTGATACCGAGTCCGCGGTACGCAACTTCCAGGCCAACCAGGGCCTGACCCCTGATGGTGTCGTCGGGCCCGACACCGTGATGGCGCTCGGGCGTCTCGCCGGACGACGCTCGGGAGAGAAGACCATCGCCGAGGTTCGCGAGACCGAGCGTCTTCGCAGTCAGCACGGCCTCCAAGGACGTCGCATCGTGGTCGGTGAAACGGGTGGCATCGCCGCACTCATCGACACATTGGCCCGTCGTCTTCGTGCCGACGGTGCCGAGGTGCTCACGCTTCATCAGCCCGATCTCTCGGCGCAGGCCAAAACGGCGAACGAGTGGGACGGGGCGGTGTATCTCGGCGTCACACTCGCAGCCGAGGATCTCTCGGTCGCGTACTTCCAGACCGAGGGCTTCGTCTCGGCCGGTGGCCGAGGTCTGGCCGAGCACGCAAGCCACGCGCTCGTCGGGCCTCTTGATGCGCCTCATCCAGCAGTCGGTATGCGTATTCCGATTCTGCGCGAGACACGCATGCCGGCCGTGTGGTGTCGCGTTGGCGAACCCGCGCGCGTGGTCGAGCGGGTGCCGGCACTGGCGTTGTCGCTCCGCGACGCACTCGCCCGCTGGTGCGATCGGCCGGTCCTTCGAGCCGACTAACCACTGTCCACTGGTATCCCCAGGGTCTTCCAGAGGATGTCCGCCGCTCACCCCCAGATTTTTCCACAGGCAGCTGTGTGACAAATGTCACACAATCAGCTCAGGCCGTGGTTCCAGGGGGCGTAATCACGCGGTAGATCCGCTCGAGGTCGGTGAGGTCGGCAAAATCGATTACCAAACGGCCTGGACCTTTCCCCAACTGGACCTTGACGCGCGTCTCCAGCCGTGACGCCAAGAGTTCTTCGAGTTCGAGAACGCCGGCGTCCTTGGTCTCGCCGGCCGTCTTGTTGGACGGTTTTGTCTTTCCTGCGCCAGTGTCGTTGCCGACGTCATCGTCATCCGCCTCGTCGGCGTCCTCACCACGGAGCAACTCTTCGGTCTCGCGGACCGTCAGACGCTCTCGAACGATGAGTTGCGCGACTCGCTCCTGCTCGGCCTGGTCGGCAGTTGCCAGAAGGGCCCGTGCGTGGCCGGCACTGAGTTGACCTTCAATGATGAGTCGCTGCACAGAACCCGGCAACTGGAGCAACCGGATCGTATTGGCAACCGCAGAGCGAGAACGACCGACCCGGGTCGCAACTTGCTCCTGAGTGAAGCCGAAGTCCTCGATGAGCTGCTGGTACGCCGCCGCCTCCTCAAGCGCGTTGAGGTCCTGGCGATGAAGGTTCTCGACAACTGCAGTTTCGAGCGATCCGAGGTCATCGGAATCTCGAACGATGGCGGGAATCGACGGCAGATTGGCCCGACGAGCCGCTCGCCACCGCCGCTCCCCTGCAATGAGTTCATACCCCTCGTCGGTGGCCCGCACCACGATCGGCTGGATAACCCCGACCTCGGCAATCGAAGCAGCCAATGACGACAAGGTCTCTTCATCGAAGTGNTCNCGTGGCTGATACCGGTTCGGGACCACCGTGTCGACGTCGATCTCACGGAACGNGCTGCCGTCGGTCTCGACGTCAGCCGGGATGAGTGAACTTAGGCCTTTGCCTAAGCCGCTACGCCTCGTCGGACTCACCGAGAATCTCCTTTGCAAGTGTCCGGTAGGCGATCGCGCCCCGGGATTCTGAATCAAACGTGGTGATCGGCTGGCCGAAACTGGGTGCCTCGCTCAGTCGAACGGTGCGGGGGATCACATGCTTCATCACCTTGTCGCCAAAGTGGTCCCGGACCTCGTCGGCGACCTGTCCCGACAGCTTTGTTCGGGCGTCGAACATGACGAGGACGATCGTGCTCAACTCCAAGGTTGGATTCAGGTTGCGAGTGACCAGATCGACATTGCGAATCAATTGCCCAAGGCCCTCAAGTGCGTAGTACTCGGTCTGAATCGGTACGAGTACCTCGGTCGCAGCAGTCAGCCCGTTGATCGTCAACAAGCCAAGCGATGGGGGACAATCGATAAGGACAATGTCGTAGTCCTCACTCACGGACTCGATGGCATCCTTGAGCTTCCGCTCACGGTTCATGGCCGGCACGAGTTCGATCTCCGCGCCCGCAAGGTCAAGGCTCGCTGGCGCGACGAACAAGTTCTTGACCGAAACCGGTTCGATTGCGTCTTCCAGCGGAACGTCCTGCAAGAGGACGTCGTACAGCGAGTGGTCGAGTTGGCGTGGGTTCAAGCCGAGCCCGGTGCTGGCGTTGGCCTGTGGATCGAGGTCGATAATCAGAACCCGACGCCCCAACTCGGCAAAGCACGCGCCGAGATTGACGGTCGTGGTCGTCTTCCCGACACCACCCTTTTGATTGGCAACCGCGAAAACGCGGGGACCGGGTGGCGGAGCAGGCTCTTGCGTCTTCGCAGACCGTCGTAACATCGGGATCTCCTTCCGAACGACGGCTGTCATCCTCGCGGAGCCTGCCATGCGTCGCAAGGACCCTCCCCCACCAATTCGCGCCAACGTGGCGGTGTTTCACGTGGAACACTCTCAGCCGGGTTGGCCCGCCCGTCCCTGGAGTGTTCCTGGATTGATGGTCGAGTGTTTCACGTGAAACATGAATCCAGCCGGACGCACGCAGCCGTGTTCCACGTGGAACATCGAGTCAGAAGAGGGGGGACTGGCGGCGCTTTCGCTCACGGCGCGGAAACGACGACGGTATGGGGGCCAGGACGTTGACCGACGCGAAAAGGCCGACAGGGGAGTCTGACCAGGAAACTGACGAGGTGGGAAGTTCTGTGACCGGCAGCGCATCCCATCGATCCATCGCCGACTCTGCGGCAGCGGTAACGATCACGCCACCTGGCCAAACCAGCGGCGCCAACAGTTCGATGGTCTCGGCTGGATCCCCCAGGAGTCGGGCCACNGCGACATCGTGGGTGCCACGCCAGGCGGCATCATGCGCCAATTCGTCGCCTCGTCCATGCGCAATCTCCACCCGATCTCCAACGCCGAGGGCGCGTGACGCGCGACGGGCGTGGTCGAGGCGCCGTTCAGAGGCGTCCACGAGACGAAGTTCCGCATGGGGGAGGAGCGCCGCCAGAATCACTCCGGGAAGCCCNGCGCCAGTTCCCACATCNACGATGCGGCCGTGGAACTCATCAAACGATGCTGAAAACGACGAACACACGGCCCGGGCAAACCAGACCGTGTGTTCGACAAGCGCCTCAACGGGCGCCGCACCAATGACGCCCGCCGCACGGGCAGGCGTCCAGGCCTCGTCGAGCGAGGCCAGTTGATCGTCAGTCAGCATCCCCAGCGGGGACGATGATCACCCGACGGTTGGGATCCTCGCCTTCGGAAGCTGTATCGACGCCGGCCTCGTCAGAGATGGTGTCGTGCACGACCTTTCGGTCGGCGCCACCCATNGGCTCAAGTGCACGGGCCGTACCTGATTCACGAACAGCGGCTGCCTGTTCACGAACAAAGGCCGCAAGGGCTTCTGCCCGACGGGCACGCACACCGCCCATATCGACCCGGATTCGGCCACCACGCCCGCTGCCAGCATGGCGCTGAAGCACCGTACGAACGAGTTCGTCGATGGCGCCGGCAGTCGTGCCGCGTTGGCCGATCATACGGCCGATGTTTTCACCACTGACCGTCACACGGATTTCGTCGTCCGCGACCTGCTCGCGGTCGAACGTCACGGTGGTGCCGAAGTTCTCAGCCAGGTCGGCCACGAACGCCTCAGCGATATCGGCCTGCTCCTCGAGTGGCATGGTGGGCTCGTCGCTCACGTTCTTCTGCTTTCCCTTGTCTGTGTTCTTCTCGTGGTGGTTGCCCTGGTTGGGGTTGGCGCCTCGGGCCGGACCNCTTGACTCTCCCCTGTTTTCGGCCTTCTGTCCACCCCGGTTCTTTCCATTCGGCGTCCGCTGACTGCCCTCACCTTGGCCACCACGGCCCTTTCCGCCACGGCGGCGACGGCGACGGTCATCCTTGGCTCGAGGCGTCGTCGGACGAACGCGGGCACGTACCCGAGCCTCTTCCTTCACCCGGCCGAAGAGGCCGGTCCGAGCGTCGTTGATAATCTCGAATTCAGCGTCATCAGTGTCCACGCCAAGGGCGTCGAGCGCTGTCTCCTTGGCATCGTGAACGGTCTTACCGGTGGTTTCCACCCATTCCATGAGGGATCACCCTTTCTTTCCGTTGGCGCNCAGCGGGCCAGGAGGCTTAGCGCTTGCGCTTCTTNTGCTGGGGTGCGCCAGGCTCGGTGGTTCGTCCACCAGATCGCTGACGAGTGGGNGCCTTGCCGGTTCGGCCGGCGCCNCTCCCCCGAGAACTCTTCTGTTTGGTCGCCGAACGAGCGTCGGCACGCTTTGGTGTCGGCTCACCCTTCTTAGGTGTGGTTCGTCCACCGGCTTGCTTGCGCCCACCACCTGCGTTTTCCTTGGCTTGCGCTTCCTCTCGAGAACGTCGGGCCTGNGCGCCGAGGCTGTCTTCACCGCTGTACAGCGAACGGGTGATATAGCCCTGCTGACCGATGCGATACAGGTTCGAGATCACAAAGTAGACGACAAGGGCGGCGGGCATCGTGAACGAGAACACTGGGAGCATCCACGGCAAGATGCGCATGATCATTTCCTGCTGAGGGTTGATCTGCGCGCCAGTGTTGCGGCCTCGGATCTGCTTTTGTTGCACAAGGCTTGAGACGAGGACGACGACGATCAAGGCGAGGTAGGGGAGTGCCCCCAGGAAATTCTCCCCGACCACATCGAGGGCGGTCTTGGAGAGATCCATGCCAAGGAAGTTCATCTCGTTGGTCTCGATGAGATCCTGGTACATGTCGCTCTCGACCGGCAGGTTCTCGGGGTCAAAGACGAGATCATCATCGTTGAGTTGCACCACGTCGGTGCGACCCGACGATGCACTTCCGGCGGCCCATCCCCCGGCAAGTCCGACGTCGGTGGCGTGCCGGGTGATGCCTTGGACAACCCGGAACAGGACGAGGAAGACGGGCAACTGCACCAGGAGCGGCAGACATCCACCCAAAGGATTGATGCCGTTTTCCTGGTAGAAAGCCATCAACTCCTCGTTCATCTTCTGGCGATCGTCCTTGTACCGCGTCTGAATCGCTTTGAGTTCGGGTTGCAGTCGTTGCATCTGCAGCATCGAGCGCGTGCTCTTGAGCGTTAAGGGAGTAACGACGATCATCACGGCTAGCGTGAGCAGGACGATCGCCACACCGTAGGACGGGACCAGCGAGTAGAAGAAGGCGAGGACCTGGGCAATCAGGTCGAACATGAGGGCTCCTGGGCAGGTGGTACCGGGTCATAGCCGTGGCTGCTCCACGGGTGACACCGGCACAGACGGCGGGTGGCGTACCAGCCACCTCGGACGGCGCCGTGGAGCTCGAGCGCTTCAACGGCGTAGAGGGAACACGATGGCGTGTATCGGCAGGGCGACGGCCGGCCGTCAACAAGCCGCTGATACATCCGCACACCAGCACGCAACAGACGCGCAACCGGACTCATCGACGATCTCCGTCGGCAGTGCTTGGATCGGGGAGG
>NZNH01000089.1 GCA_002694825.1 Acidimicrobiaceae bacterium
CAACAAGCCGCTGATACATCCGCACACCAGCACGCAACAGACGCGCAACCGGACTCATCGACGATCTCCGTCGGCAGTGCTTGGATCGGGGAGGAGGAGTGTTGCCATCGTGGTGTGCAGTGTCGNATGTGACCAGTCGTCGATTGGTGCGGTGACCCGGATCAGATGGTCACCTCCNGGAAGGCCCGGNGGTGTCTGGTCCAGGTCAGCGAGAACCGCACGTAAGCGACGTTTCNTTCGATTCCTGACNACCGCACTTCCCACTGAGCGTGGGATTGCAAACGCGAAGCGTGGTTGCTGGGTGGTGTCGGGTCGAACGACCAGTCGAATCGGCCCCCGGCCTCGTCGCGTGCCCTCCGCCCGGAGTCGGGCGAACGCACGGTGGCCGGCGAGCCGATCAATCACGCCGACAAGCGGGCGCGGCCCTTCTGACGACGAGAACGGAGGACGGCACGGCCGCCTCGGGTGCTCATTCGTGACCGGAACCCGTGCTTCTTGGCACGCTTGCGAACGTTGGGCTGATAGGGACGCTTCATCTGCGGAGTCCTTCGTGTGCTGTCGATCGAGGTGTGGATCGACAGAAGTGGCTTGTTCTTGATGACAAACCAGAGGTGTCAACCCGTCAAATCTATGGCACGCGGAACCGCGCGACAACGCCCGGTTGCAGCCAGGTATGCTGCACGACCGGTGCCGANCCGCCGACGAACGACGTGCTCGTGAAATGACATTCATGTCATTTCATCTTTCAGCGATGTCATTCGATTGCAAAAAACCGGGCCTGACCTGGGGTTTTACGGTCTTCCACAATCTCAACTTGCGCTAGGTTGCCTTGTTGATATGTTCGCCGACTGCGCACGGGCTGCGGGTCTTCGGGGGGCCTTAACCACTCCACGAACGCTTGTTGTTCGCGCCCTGAACGTGATGCGTCATCCACACCTGTGGACGACACTGTGGAGAGGAAGTGAAGAGCGTGGGTGATCTTGGGGACGCTGACGGTCTGTGGAACAACTGTGCGGCCAGCATTCGGGCACAGGTGAGCGACGCCGTGTGGCGAACCACCTTCAGTGGGGCGAAGGCGGTGGCCTTCGACGAAGGAGAGCTCGTCCTGGTCGTCCCGAACGGACTGCAGAAAGAGCGCATCGAGGGCCGCTACCTCGGACTCGTGCAGGACGCGATCGACGAAACGGCTGCGCACGACGTCTCCGTTCGAGTCGAGATCGACACCGATTGGTCGACCGACGANACTCCCGAGATCGAGCTCCCGGACGCAGATCTCGGACTCACCACCCCGGCTACCACCCCGGCGCCGTCGACGGCAGGACGCGATGAGAAGTTCACCTTTGAACACTTCGTCATCGGCCCGTCAAACCGCTTCGCTCACGCTGCCGCGCTGTCCGTCGCCGAAACGCCGGCAGCGAGCTACAACCCCTTGTTCATCCACGGTGACTCCGGCCTNGGGAAAACCCACCTTCTCCGCGGTATCGCCCACTATGTNGCAAGCCATTATCCGACGTACCGCGTCCGATACGTCTCGACCGAGACCTTCCTGAACGAGTTCGTTGAGGCGATCCGTACGAACACCCTCCCGGAGTTCAAGCGCCGCTACCGCGACATCGATGTTCTCCTGATCGACGACATCCAGTTCATGGAGGGCAAGGACGGTCTCCAGGAGGAGTTCTTCCACACCTTCAACGAACTTCACCAGAACAACAAACAGATCGTGCTCTCGTCGGATCGCACCCCCGACGCGATGCCGACCCTCGAGGATCGGCTTCGGAGCCGTTTCAAATGGGGCTTGATCACCGACATCCAGCGCCCCGACCTTGAGACCCGTATCGCGATCCTCTCGAAGAAGGCCGAGTCGAAGACGATCGAGATCCCCCACGACGTCCTGTTGTTCATCGCTGAGAACATCACCGAGTCGATCCGCGAACTTGAAGGTGCGCTCATNAAGGTCACGGCCTACGCCAACCTGACGCAACAACCGCTCACCGTCGACCTCGCCTCGCTCGTCCTCGGCGACCTCATCACCAACAACCAGAAGAAGCCGGTCACCGCCCAACGCATCATCGAAATGACCGCGGAGATGTTCGGCTTCGAGGTCGAGCAGATCATCGGCGGTAGCCGTCGCCGGCCGCTTGTTGACGCTCGCCAAGTCGCCATGTACGTCACCCGGAACATGACCGATCTTTCGTTCCCCGACATCGGCAAGGAGTTCGGCGCTCGTGACCACACCACCGTCATGCACGCCTGTCGCAAGATCGAGGGCCGGATGGGGGAGCGGCAGCAAATCTTCGACCGGGTCACTGAGCTGCAACAGCGGCTCAACGCCCCCTCCTGAGGATCATGCTGGGGACAGCATGTCCAATAGTGGTGGACGCCCCGGGGACGACGCCTGGTTTGTCCACCGCGTTGAGGCCGGTCACCGACATGCATGTGGTCAGCCAGGGACGCGGTGGGGAAGCAAGATCCGCGTCACCACAACGAAGAATCTGCGTCATCCACAATCCACAGGCCCTATGTACCTCTACTATCTGGATCTCAATCAACTCGGAGAAGTCGTAACACCATGAGCATGAAGTTCCGCTGCGAACGCGACACGCTCGTCGAAGCACTCAGCGCCGCCGGTCGAGCGGTCACCACCCGAGGGGGCGCCCTTCCGGTGCTNGCNGGCGTCCGGATGGAGTTGGTCGGCGATCGCCTCACCGTGACCGGAAGCGACCTGGATCTGACGATCACGGTCGAGGTCGAGGTAGCTGGTGGCGAGGACGGCGTCGCCGTCCTGCCGTCGAAGCTCATCTCCGATGTGGCTCGTTCGCTTCGCCCAGGCGCTGTCGACATCGCCATCGAAGATGGGGATGCCCGTATCGTTTCAGCGCCCTCTGAGTTTTCNATCCGGGTGATTCCTGCCGACGAGTTCCCGGAACTGTCGTCTGCCGACGGCGACGCGGTCACGCTTGACGCGTCCGCGTTCCGAGCGGCGATCGATCAGGTTGAGAAGGCCGCCTCGAGCGACGATGCGCGCCCGATTCTCACCGGAGTGCTTATGGCTGCCGAAGAAGACGGTCTTCGCCTTGTGTCGACCGACTCGTACCGCTTGTCGGTGCGTGACCTGGCCGGCACGACGATTCTCGGTGAAGGCCAAAAGGTGCTCGTGCCGAGCCGCGCGCTCAAGGAACTGTCACGTGTGGTNGGNGATGCTGACGAGATCACGCTTCGTCTCGGTGAGCGCGATGCCGGGTTCGANGTCGGCCCGGTCAAGGTCACGACCCGGTTGATCGAAGGTGATTTCCCGAATTACCGCGGACTGATTCCAAGCAACCATCCCAACTCCCTCACGGTCGACCGGGAGACCCTGCTCGATGCTGTGCGCCGGGTTCGTCTCCTTGCGCAGGAATCGACACCGGTCCGNCTGGCAATGTCGTCCGAGGGGCTTGAGCTCGTGGCGGTCACGCAGGACGTCGGTCAGGCCCACGAGGCAGTCGAAGCGTCGTACAGCGGTGACGATCTCACGGTCGCCTTCAACCCGGAGTACCTCATTGACGGTATCGAGGTTGCTCCCGGCGACGAGATCATCCTCGAGACGGTCGACGAGTTGAAGCCGGCGTTGCTCAAGTCGTCTGACGACCCCAACTTCTTGTACCTGCTGATGCCGGTACGCGTGAGCTGACCGACGCGTGAAGATCCGAAGCCTGTCGCTCACCGACTGGCGTTCGTATCGCAGTGTCGAGGTGTCGTTCNGCGACGGCTTGACTGCGATTGTCGGGGAGAACGGCCACGGCAAGACAAATCTCATCGAGTCCATCGCGTGGATGTCCGGCGTCGGCTCTTTTCGCGGTGCTCCCGATGATGCCCTGATCCGACTTGGTGCTGACGCTGCGGTGATCCGCTCGACAATCGAGGCCGACGACGGCCGAGAACAGCTGGTCGAGATCGAAATCCCGAGAGTGGGACGCAACCGGATCCAGGTCAACCGCCAGCGGGTGAACCGGGCGGGTGATCTNGTCGGTGTCCTCCAGGTCACGGTGTTCTCTCCNGATGATCTCGAATTGGTCAANGGCGGTCCGTCGTTGCGTCGCGGCTGGATCGATGCTGCCGTTGCGGCTCGCCACCCTCGTGACGCGGCACTTCGTAGCGAGGTGGAACGGGTGCTCAAGCAGCGCAATGCACTGCTGCGAAGTGCACACGGCCGGCTTGACGCCGATGCNGAGTTCACGCTTGAGGTCTGGGATGCGAAGCTCGCCGATGTGGGGGAGCGGTTGCGCGCGGCTCGTCGTGCAATGCTTGATGACATGGCACCGATCCTCGCCACGGCATATGACGCCGTCGCGCAGCAAGCGGCGATGGTCGAATGCCACTACGAGTCCTCGTGGAGCGGTCCGCTGGCCGAGGCACTGCTCAACAGCCGAGATCTCGATGTTCGCCGCGGCGTCACCACCGTCGGCCCGCATCGTGACGAGATTCATGTGACCATTGCAGGAGCACCGGCGCGAACCCACGCGTCACAGGGCGAGCAGCGTTCCCTCGCACTTGCCCTTCGTCTCGCCGCCGACGGTGTTATTCGCACCGTCGGTGTCGCGGAGCCGGTCTTGTTGCTCGACGATGTCTTCTCGGAGCTCGACCCCAACCGAGCNGGAGCGCTGCTCGAGGCGCTTCCAGAAGGGCAGCGGATCCTCACGACCGCGGCCGGGCTGCCTTCGGCTGCTCGCCCTGATCAGGTGATCCGGGTGCACGACAGCGCGCTGACGCTGGAATCACCATGAACACAAACCGGGGACCACAACGAATCGACGCAAGCTTGGAGAAGCTGCTCGGCAACCTCAACGCACCCTCGGTCGACGTGCTCGACGTCATCTTTCGCGCCTGGGGCTCGATCGTCGGTCCCGACCTCGCAGAGCACACCAGACCTGGTTCAATCGACGGCGATTTGTTGACCGTCACAGCCGATGATCCGACCTGGGCGGCAGAGTTTCGGTGGCTCGAAAAGGAGGTGGTGGCGCGCCTCGCCGAAGCGACCGGNAGCGATCGAATCCACCGCCTTCACGTGCGCGTTTCGCGGGGCTCCTGAGGGGTCTGACTGCCACGAATCACACGCCTGTAACTGGTAAGATAAGGGGACCGTGTTCAGCCCTCTCGACCAGTGCGATGTGATCGCCTCGAGCAACGCGAAAACCCTGGATCTNGCTCGCCACGACAGGGATTTCGGAGGGTCGGAGTGAGCGGTGACGGCGAGCTGAACACCTCCGCGACACGATCTGATGACGCATCGTCCGCGGCCAGCCAGGAGTCTCCTTTGACCACCACCGAACCGTCGTCGTACGGCGCGCAGGACATCACTGTTCTCGAAGGCCTCGAGGCCGTCCGTAAACGCCCGGGNATGTACATCGGCTCAACTGGCCCGACGGGTCTGCACCACCTCGTCTGGGAAGTCGTCGACAACTCCGTTGACGAGGCAATGGCTGGCCACTGCAGCCGTATCGATGTCTCGATTCTTCCCGACGGCGGCATTGAGGTTCGCGACGATGGCCGCGGCATCCCGGTCGGAAAGCACCCCAAGTATGAAGACCTCACCGCTGCCGAGGTTGTGCTCACCGTCCTGCATGCCGGCGGCAAGTTCGGCGGCGATGGGTACAAGGTGTCCGGCGGCCTCCACGGGGTGGGTATCTCGGTGGTCAATGCGCTCTCGGCACGGGTCGAGGTCGAGATCGACCGCGACGGCAAACGCCATGCGATGTCGTTCGGCGATGGTGGCGAACTCAAGGATCGCCTCGCCGTCGCCGGCGACGCGCCGACCGACACCGACGGCACGTCTCGCACCGGCACNACGGTTCGGTTCTGGCCCGACGGTTCGATCTTCGACGAGACCGACTACCGCTTTCAGACCCTGCAGGAACGTTTTCAGATGATGGCGTTCCTCAACCGCGGTCTCGAGATCCGTGTTCGCGATCAACGGCCCGATGCAACTGTCGAGACCGACGACCCCGATGGGTGGTTCAGCTTCAAGTACGACGGCGGGATCATGGATTTCGTCACCCATGTGAACTCTTCCAAAGAGGCCTTGTTCCAGGCCGTTGGGTACTTCGCGGGCGCCGAGACCATCGACGACAACCCACACGAGGTCGAGATCGCGTTCCAGTGGAACACCGGCTTCAACTCCGACGGTCTGCACAGCTTCGCCAACGGCATCTCCACGCTCGAAGGCGGNATGCACGAGCAGGGGTTCCGCACCGCGGTCACCCGTACGGTCAACAACTACGCCCGTGACAAAGGCCTGCTCAAGGAAAAGGACGACAACCTCACGGGTGAGGACATCCGTGAGGGCCTCACGGCGATCATCTCCGCTCGCATTGGCGAGCCACAGTTCGAAGGTCAGACCAAGTCGAAGCTTGGCAATGTCTCGATGCGTTCGCTGGTCGAGAAGGTCACCAACGAAAAGATGGCGGAGTGGCTGGAGGAGCACCCGGCTGAGGGCAAGGCCATCGTCACGAAGGCCACCAACGCCGCCCGAGCTCGTGTCGCGGCGGCCGATGCTCGCAAGGCGATCCGTTCGAAGTCGCTGCTCGACGGGGCCGGGATGCCCGACAAGCTCAAGGACTGCTCCGCAAAGGAGCCTGAGCGTCGCGAACTCTTCATCGTCGAGGGTGACTCTGCGGGGGGTTCGGCGGTTCGGGCCCGCGATCCTGAGACCCAGGCGATTCTGCCGATCCGAGGCAAGATTCTGAACGTCGAGCGGGCCCGCGTCGACAAGATGCTGAAGAACAACGAGGTCCAATCGTTGATCACCGCGATCGGCGCCGGATTCGCCGACGACTTCGATGTCACNCAAGCCCGCTATCACAAGGTGATCCTGCTGGCCGACGCTGATGTCGACGGNAGCCACATCCGCACACTGCTGCTGACCTTCTTCTTCCGGCAGATGCGTCCCTTGGTCGAAGCCGGCTACGTCTACATCGCCCAACCGCCGCTCTACAGCACGAAGGTCTCCACCAAGGAGACGGTGTATCTGAAAGACGATGCGGCGAAGGATGCTTTCATGGCCGAGCGTCCCAACTACACCAAGGATTTCCAGCGGTTGAAGGGTCTCGGCGAGATGGACTGGGACGAATTGCGCGACACGACAATGGACGTCGCCAGCCGTTCCCTGCTGCAGGTGTCGGTCGAGCAGGCGGCGATCGCCGATGAGGTCATGTCGATCCTCATGGGCGACGACGTCGAACAGCGCAAGAACTTCATCGTCACCAATGCACGCGAAGTCCGGAACCTTGACTTCTGAGGGGGCTGAATCATGAGCGACGTGCCACCCATCGATACCGACAACGACACCGATGAGCCCGATGACATCACGGTCATCGAGATTCAGGAGGAAATGGAGTCGTCCTTCCTCGACTATGCGATGTCGGTCATCATCAGTCGTGCGCTCCCGGACGTGCGCGACGGCCTCAAGCCCGTCCATCGTCGGATCCTCTGGGGAATGTTCGATCAAGGATTCCGGCCGGATCGCAACTTTGTGAAGTGCGCACGCGTCTCAGGCGATGTCGCCGCTCGTTTCCATCCGCACGGCACCTCGGCGATCTACGACGCACTGGCGCGGATGGCACAGCCGTTCTCCCTGCGTCACCCGTTGATCGCCTTCCATGGCAATTACGGCTCGCCCGAGGATCCCCCTGCCGCCGACCGCTACACCGAGTGCCGGCTTAGTCCGCTGGCGATGCAGATGCTCGCCGACATCGACGAGGACACCGTCGACTTCGCCGACAACTATTCAGCCGAATTCCAAGAGCCGACGGTTCTGCCGGCTCGCTTCCCCAACCTGCTGGTCAACGGCGTACAGGGCATTGCCGTCGGCATGGCCACCAATATTCCGCCGCACAACCTCGACGAGGTGTGCGCAGCGGTTGTGCACTTGCTGCGGAACCCTGGCGCCACGGTCGATGACCTGATGGAGTTCGTGCTGGGGCCTGACTTCCCAACGGGCGGTCAGATCCTCGGTCGTGTCGGGATCGAATCCGCGTATCGCACGGGGCGTGGTTCGGTGAAGATGCGGGCCAAGGTCGAGATCGAGGAGAAGGGCCAGACCCAGTCGATCGTCGTCACCGAATTGCCCTATCAGGTCTCGGCTGGTGCTGTCGCTCGCAAGATTGCCGAGTTGGTCAACAGCCGTGAACTCGAGGGCATTCGCGACATCAACGATGAATCGTCCGGCGACGACACCCGTTTCGTGATCACGCTCAAGCGCGACGCCAACCCCGAGGTCGTGCTCAACAACCTCTGGAAGGCCACGCCGCTGCAGACGAGCTTTGGCGTCAACATGGTCGCCCTCGTTGGTGGTGTACCTCGCACGCTCAACCTGCTCGACGCGCTACAGGCCTATGTCGATCACCAGATCGATGTCATCACCCGCCGCTCGCAGTACCGCCTCGATATCGCCGAAAAGCGACTGCACATCGTCGAAGGTCTCATCAAAGCCCTCGACCTCATCGATGAGATCATCGCCACGATCCGCGCAAGCGAGGATCGCGCGGCCGCCCGCGAAGCGCTTATAGCCGGCATTACCCCTGAGGGTGGGGGAGAAGCCGTCGCCTTTTCCGAAGTCCAGGCCAACCACATTCTCGACATGCAACTCGGTCGTCTCACCCGTCTCGGTCGTGCCGATCTGGAGACGGAACAGACCGAACTGACCGAGACCATTACAGGCTTGCAGGAAATCCTCGGCGACGAGAACAAGCTCCGGGAGGTCATCGTCGACGAGTTGGGCGAAGTGCGCGAGACCTTTGCCGAGCCCCGCCGCTCGAGCCTGGAGATCGATCCAGGTGAGTTCGATATCGAGGATCTCATCGACGACGACCCACTGGTGTTCACGATGACCGCCACCGGGTATGTGAAGACCACGCCCGCCGACGAGTTTCGGGCGCAGGGTCGTGGTGGTCGGGGGATCGCGGGGGCCAAACTCAAGGACGAGGACACGATCACCCAGATGATCCAGACGTCCGCGCACTCGTACCTGTTGTTCTTCTCGACTCGCGGGCGGGTCTACCGACTCAAGGCGCACGAGATCCCGGTTGCCAGTCGCACGTCGCGTGGCACGGCGATCGTCAATCTCCTCCCCTTGCAGGAGGGCGAGACGATCCAGGCGATCATCGACACGCGCGATTACGAGACGATGCGCTACCTGTTCTTCGCCACCGCCAAGGGCCGAGTGAAGAAGACCCGCTTCAACGCCTACGACTCCTCACTGAAGGCCGGACTCATCGCCATCAAACTCAACGACGATGACGAACTCGTCGAGGTCATCCCCACCAACGGTGTCTTCGACATCCTGCTTTCGAGCCGGTTCGGCCAGACGATTCGGTTCAAAGAGAGCCAGGTTCGCGAAATGGGCAGAAACGCAGCTGGTGTCATCGGCCTGAAGTTCAAGAAAGCCGGCGACGAACTCGTCGCCTGCGACATCGCCAGAGATGGCGCCACGCTCTTGCACATCACCGAGCAGGGATTCGGCAAGCGCACGTCCGTCGACGAGTACCCGACCAAGGGCCGAGGCGGTATGGGTGTGGTCGGTATCAAGATCGTCGACGAAAAGGGTCCGGTCGTGGGCACGCTTGTGGTCGACGACGATGATGAAGTTCTCGCAGTCACCCGGCAAGGCGTCATGATCCGCACCCGCGCCGACGACATCTCGATCCAGGGCCGGTCGGCGTCCGGTGTGAAGGTGATCTCACCCGACGACGACGACCAGGTCGCTTCGATCGCCCTTGTCAGCGTTGAGGATGATGACGAGGTCGAGAACGGGGTGGAGGACGACACCGCCGCCGACGCCGCCGACACCTAATCGTCGGGCTCAACCCGCCCCCACGCACAACTTCCCCGTCAACGCGACGAACCGGGCCTGTCCCGGAGGAGGTTGATCCGTGTCGGACTACGGACGTGATCGGGGCCAGGCGCTTCCCTGGATGATGATGGTCGTGGCAGCGGCGATGACATTGGTCGTCGTTGCCGTGCGTCTGGCGATCGTGGTGGACGATG
The DNA here is from genome assembly GCA_002694825.1 of Acidimicrobiaceae bacterium. Classification (GTDB taxonomy): domain Bacteria; phylum Actinomycetota; class Acidimicrobiia; order Acidimicrobiales; family Aldehydirespiratoraceae; genus UBA11606. The sequence continues at coordinate 10,021 of NZNH01000089.1, forward strand.
CGGCACGAGCCCGTACGGCCGCTGATGCCGCCGCGTTGGCGGGTGCGGCCGCTAGCGAACCGGCGGCGAGAGACCTTGCCGAGCGCAACGGCGCCGAACTCCTCTCGTTCGAGCACACGTGGCGCAGTGTGCGAGTCGAGGTACGGATCGGCGACGTCCAGGCTCGGGCCGAGGCGTCGGCATCCACCGTGTGGGTGCGGAGTTCGGGGTGATGCGGCCAAACTGCAGCGATGGTCCTGCCCTTCGCCGAGGTCGTGCCGACGACCCTCTTTCACGCCGAGCCGTTCCGGTGGCGGGTCGCGTCGCGAGCGATCACGGCCGATGCCTGGCTGCAGTTCGATCCCGACGATCTTCCCGGCGACCTCGCAGAGAAAGAACGCCTCCTCGCTGCCGGCGCCGACGCGTTGGTCACCACACCAGGCTCGGAAGCGGCGTGTGAGGAGGTTCGCGAACTCGTCGCAGCAGCGCTGGGGGAGGAGCTCGACGATGCTGGTCACCCGCTCGAAGTGGCGGCTCGGCGGATTCATGAGGATCTCGTGGTGATGGAGCGGCGCAACGGTGCCTGGGTCATGACCGCCGGGGTCGTCTGTTTTCCCACCCGGTGGCGTCCGTCCGAGAAGATCGGCCGGACGATGGCCGTGATTCACGAGCCGGTGCCGCGTTACGACGACATCGCCACGGCCGTCGATCGTTTTTTCGATCGTCTCCAACCGGGCCGCCTGGCGTGGCGGGCGAATTGGTCGGTGGTCGGCGACGCAGCGTTGCGGCTTGAGGCCGACGATCGCCAAGCCCCTCGCTCGCTTCCCGCCGATCCCGACCGTGACTTGCTGTTGCGAGTCGAGCGGCAGACCGTGCGGCGCCTTGAACGCACTCCGGATGCGCTCGTGTTCACCATCCGTATTCATCGGTGGCCACTCGGTGAGGTGCTCGGAGAGATCGATCAGGCGCTGGCGACGGAACTGCGAGCGTTGCCCGTCGACGTCGCCACCTACAAAAACCTCGACCACTGGCGTCACGAGTTGGCCGCCCATCTCGATGGGGGAGGGTGAAGCGGTCGACCGGCCCGCGTCCCGTACACTGCTGACTGCTCATGAGCGAACTTCCCGACCTCGACGATGCGATGTTCAAGCTCGCCACCGGCGAAGAGTTCGTGCTGCCCGCCGACACCCCACCCACTGCCGCCTCGGCATCACCGAATGGTGGTGCGTCGCAGCAGGGTGTCCCCGCCGGTCTTACGCCGGTCGGTCCTCGTCCGGTCGCTCGGCCGACCTGGCGCGACAAACGCACTGCCGGGCGTCTTCGTGCCCGCAAGGTCCGTCGACTCGTCCGCCATGTCGAGCCGTGGTCGGTGCTCAAAGCGGCGCTGATCTTCTACTTCTGCCTCTGGGTGATTCTGTTGATTGCCGGCGTGATGCTGTGGAGTCTCGCGGTCAGTTCCGGCACGGTCGACAATGTTGAGAACTTCGTTACCAAGCTGTTCGCGCTCGAGAGCTTCACGTTCAATGCGGATCAGATCTTTCGTGCCAGTGCGATCGGCGGCTTGGTGCTGGTTGTTGCCGGTGCGGGCTTCACCGTCTTGGTGGCGGTGTTGTTCAACCTGATCTCCGACGTGACCGGTGGTATCCGGTTCACCGTCGTCGAGGAAGAGACTGCTCGTCCCCGGCCAAAGCGACTTCGTCCCCGCCGCGGGATGCTGGACCGGGTCGTCGGCGCAGGTCAGCCTCAGCCCGGCGTGGTGCCTGCTCCCGCGATGGCCAGCGAACCCAGCGCTGGGGCTGCTGAATCGGCCACCGGCGAGGGCGCGCCCGCAGCGGACGTCTCTCCGGATTCCAGCGCAACCGACGAGCCCCTTCCGACCCCAGCCGACGCCGAGTCGGGTGCCGATCCCGAAATCGATGGCCCCGACGATGGGGTCGTCAATGGCGACGACGACCGCTAGCGTTGTCGGCCGCACGGGGCTATAGCTCAGTTGGTTAGAGCGCACCCCTGATAAGGGTGAGGTCGCTGGTTCGACTCCAGCTAGCCCCACGCACCACACCCCGTGACTCGGTGAGTGTGAACCCGTGCTGACGGCGTCAGGAGGCATCGTGGGCGGAGGCCTGATCACCTTGATCCGCCGAGCGTTCGTGGCCATCGGCGCCGGCATTGCCGTGGCGGCAGCGATCAGGGTTCGTGGCCATGGCGGCATCCCACCCCAGACCGGCGGTTGGCGCGAGCTTCGCGGCGACGATTTGCGCTGATGGCTCGGGTCTTGCTCTTCGGTGCTGGAGCGACCGGTGCTCGGATCGCCCGGCAGTTGCGCTCCAGCCGCGTCGTCGACACGCTCGAGATCCGCGATCCCAGCCTCGAACGACGTGACCGACTTGTCGACGATCTCGGCGACGGTGCGGTCGCAGGGCGTGGCCGCCGGATCAGCGACGACCCAGCGGTGGTCGTCGTTGCCACGCCGCCCGGTACGCAGCTCGAGGTGGCTCGTCGGGCGATGCGTGAGGGCATCGCCGTGGTCACGACCTCCAATCAGACCTCTGAGGTCCGTCGTCTGCTCGAACTCGATGACGAAGCCCGCTCTCGCCGCGTTCCGGTTGTCGTGGGCGCCGGATTCATGCCCGGTCTCAGTTGTGTCCTCGCCCGGCATGGTGCTCGTGAATTCGATGAGGTCGAGGAGATTCACGTTGCGAAGGTCGGCACCGGCGGCCCGGCCTGCGCCCGACAGCATCATCGGGCCTTGAGTTCAACCGGTATCGATTGGCGCGACGGTCGATGGATGCGTCGGGCCGGCGGGTCAGGACGGGAACTCGCCTGGTTTCCGGATCCGGTCGGTGGTCGAGATTGCTACCGGGCTGCGCTCCCTGACGCCCTGTTGTTGGTGCCAGAGTTCGACGGAGTCCAACGCGTCACCGCTCGTCAGGCAGCCACGCGACGAGACCGTCTCACCGCACCGCTCCCGATGCTGCGGCCCCCACACGCCGAAGGCGGCATCGGCGCCATCCGCGTCGAGTTGCGTGGGCGGGTTGGGATCGAGCGTCGCGTGACGGTCTACGGAGCGATCGAACGGCCGGCCGTGGCGGCTGGTGCGGTGGCTGCCGCCGCGACGATGCATGTCCTTGCGGACGATCTGGTGACCGGTGCTCGAGGTCTTGCTGGCCATGCCGACACCGTGGGTCTGCTCACCACGCTCGCCGACCGGGGTGTGAAGCCGGTTCGCTTCGAGGGCATCTCGACCTTCGTCTGAGGAGCCAGCGAGGTCGATCGTCAGCCTTGCTGAAACGCCAACGCACGGCGTTGGTGCGAGCGACGTGGAAGAAATCTCGCAGAATCGCTCAAGGTTGTCGTCGACCCTGCCGAAACCCCTCGTATGGCAACCGAGAGGCCTCTGGGGCGATGAACCAGAGCGACAACGAACAGCGGAGACGACGCATCCGATCCCGCCCAATGCGGGCGCAACCCAGCCAGGGTGCGGGCTCAATGGATGTCGAGCTGGCGACGTTGATCGAGGAGCACCTTCCCCTCGTGAAACACGTCGTCTTCCAGGTGGCCGTGCAGTTTCCCCGCCACGTCGACCGTGACGAACTCGCTCGTGCTGGCGCGCTCGGCCTGGTCGAGGCGGCCCGTCGATACGACGAAGCTCGCGGCGTACCGTTCGAGCGCTTTGCTGCGCAGCGCATTCGAGGCGCCATCCTCGACGCCGTCCGCGCCGCCGACTGGGCTCCCCGATCCCTACGAACGCTCGCTCGCCAACTTGAGCAGGCCGAGCAGCACCTGGCTGCCGAGTTGGGTCGGATGCCCGACAGAAACGAAGTGGCCGAGGCTCTCGATATGCGCCGAGATGAACTCGACCAACTGCAGCACCGGAGGTTCCGCAGTGTCGTGCTCAATCTCGAACACGCGACGCCACACGAGGGCGAGAAGGATCTCACGCTGGTCGACCTGCTCGCCGATGAGGACTCGATCGAACCTTCCGCCGAGCTCGAGCTGCGCGAACTCCACAGTTATCTGCGTGACGCCATCCGCCTCCTGCCCGATCGTCACCGTCTGGTCGTGGTCGGCTCGTTCCTCGAAGGGCGAACATCGCAGGAGCTCGCCGACTTCCTCGGGGTGACGGTTAGTCGCATCTCCCAACTCCGAAGCGAGGCGCTGTTGATGCTGCAGGAAGGCATCGACGCCCAGTACGCGGGCGAGCTGTCCGATCCCTCCGGGGGCAGCGGTCGAGTTGCACGTCGCAAGGCCACGTTCGCTGAGGGAATTGCGACGGCTTCCGCGTTCGCTGACCGCATGGAGGAGATCAACCTGATCGAATCGGATGCACCGGCGCTCACAGCTCGGATGACGTGACCAGGCACCCCCCTTTCGCTGCGTGCGGTGTTCTTCGCACGTCGCAGGGGCCGCACCCCCATTCGGTAGGGTGGCGGTCCGTATGGGCCGCCACCTCGCCGTTCTGACTGCCGTCGTCGCCGTTTTCGTCTCAGGCTGTGGGCTTCGGCCAGCCGAGGCGCCGCTGGCCGACTCCGATGGTGAGTGCCCGCCGGTCGACCAGCGCGATCCGGCCGAACTCGAGGTCGGGGTGATCCTCGAACTGGAGGACTTCGGCGCGACGCATGTGCTGTGTGAGGTTGCCTACGAGATGAGGCCGCCTGCGAGCGGGGACCACTTTCCGACCTGGCAGAACTGTGGCTTCTACACCGAGCCGATCCGCGACGAGACCGCAGTCCACTCACTCGAGCACGGGGCGATCTGGATTGCCTATGACCCCAACGTCGACGCAGCCACCCGGGACACGATCGCTGCGACCGTCGACCTCGACGGCCATGTTCTCGCTGCGCCGTATCCGGGCCTGAAGCACCCAATCGTCCTCACCGCCTGGCAACGTCAGCTTGCGGTGATGTCGATGACCGATCCGGCGGTCACCGAGTTCTTCGATCGTCAACTCGGTCGAGTGTCCGAGACGGCGCCGGAGGCCGGTGTGTCGTGCGCGAATGCAATCGGTGTTGCGCCGGAGGATCCCGATCGTGGGTTTGCCGATGCCGAAGCGTTCTTCATGAACAACTGAGCGAGGGCACCCCACTCAATCGGTGAAGAGCCCGATGAGGTCGTCGTGGAGTATGCCGTTCGTGGCGACGCCGCTGTTGCGGTTCCACGAGTCAGGTCGTTCAACGCCGTCGAAGTTGGAGAAGCGTCCACCTGCCTCGGGGATGATCACGGCCATCGGGGCGATGTCCCATGGGTTGGCGAGGGGATCGATCATCGCCTCGGCTCGGCCGGTGGCGACCAGGGCGTAGCCGTAGGCGTCGCCCCACGTTCGAAAGACGACGTCGCTGTCGAGTACCCGCTGAAGTGCCGCTGAGGGCCAATACCCAAAACCGCTGGTGGTGGCGTACGCACCGTCGAGCGTGTCGTGTCCCGACACCCGGCAGGGCGCGCCGTTGAAGGTGCAGCCGAGTCCCCGGCCTGCGGCAATGGTTTCGCCGAGGGCGGGGAGGTGGATCACGCCGACGGCCGGACCGTGGTCGTCGATGAGCGCGATCAGGGTGGCGTACAGCGGCACGCCCTTCATGAAGGCTTTCGTGCCGTCGATCGGGTCGACGACCCACCGCCGCCCGGTGCTGCCTTCGACGTCGTCGTCCTCCTCGCCGATGATCCCGTCACCGGGATGCGTAGCGGCAAGTCGCTCCCGGACGCGCGCTTCGGCGGCGAGGTCGGCGGCGGTCACCGGCGAACCATCCCCCTTGTGTTCTACGGCCAGTGTGGCGCTCTGGAACCACGCGAGCGTGCTGGCGCCGGCGTCCTCGGCGAGTTCGATCGCGAACGCGAGATCGGCCGGATCGGCGGCGGGGCTGCTCATGGCTCGGTTTCCTCCGGCGCAGTGGTGCGTTCAAGAACGCGATGGTGGATCCAGTCGTCCATCTCGATCCAGCGCTCGATCAGCCAGGCGTTGATCTCATCGTCGTCGGTCGGGACGGTCGATCGTGGATGGCGGACTGCGTGGACCTCGATGGGTCGCTTGTCGGTGATCGTGGCGATGATCTCCCTGATGGAACTCCTGCCCTCGACACCGACATTCGCCAACACGATGATGTCGGCGTCGGGGGCGCCACGCATCAAGGCAAGTGTCCCTGCTGGCCGGGGCGGGAGGACGTAGCGGAGCCCGTTCGCCTTGTCGGCGAGGTCGTCGCGGCTGGATCGAAGCCGTTCGATTGCTGCCTCGTGACGCTCCTGTGTGCGGAAGGTTCCCTCAGGGAAGATCACACAGGTGCTGTTGTCGGGCATCTCGGCGGCGAGTTGTTCGATCTGCTGGAACATTTCCGAACTCGGTGTGGACCGGTTGATCCACACGTTCGGTGTGCGGTCGCCGACGAGATCCATCGCCGGGGCCCACTTGAGGTCTTCCTTGAGGGTGTAGCGGGCGAGTCGGTCGGCGTCCTCGAGCACGAGCAAGGGAACGATGGCGTCGATGTGGCTGGAGTGGCGGGCGACCATGATGCTGCGGCCACCGGCGAGCGGCGATGGATCCGGCATCGTGATCGAGACGCCGGCGAACGCCCCGAGGTTGGTGACGTGACGCTTGCACCACCAGAACTCGAGGCGGTAGTTCGCCGACAGCCAGCCGTCGGGGTTGCGTCGACCATTGAGGAACCAGACGGTGAGCGCCGTGGCGCCGATGACGCCGACGAGCTCGGTCCAGAGGGTGGCCGTGATCAGCAGGTAGGTCCGCACCCGACGCCCTTGGAACGAGCCGGTGATGAGATCGACGAGGTAGAGCAGCGGGATGGCGATCGGGGTGAGGACGGCCAGGCCGAGCGCGAGCAGCGTCGCGGCGCCGATCGTGGTCGGTCGACGAACGAGTGGTCTGGGGAGGCTGGCCACGCCGAGACCGTAGTGTGGCGGGCATGACGTTTGCGCCCTTGTGGACACCGGATGCCGATCGGATCGCCGGTGCGAATCTCCATCGCCTCCTCGCTCGTTGCGCGGCTGAGCACGGTGTGGTGTTCGGGGGCGACCCGGCAGAGGACTATTCGACGTTGCACGCCTGGTCGACCGAGCATCCGGGCGAGTTTTGGGCGATGGTCTGGGACGAACTCGGCGTGATCGGCGATCGTGGGGAGCGGTTGCACGAACCCGGGCCGCGGTTGCGTGATCACCGGTTCCTTCCGGACGCCACCCTGAACGTGGCCGAGAACCTGCTTCGCGAGCCGTCTGACGATCTCGCGATCGTGTTCCGAGGGGAAGACGGCGAGGCGGTCGATGTGACCCGTGTCGAACTCCACGACATGGTCGGCCGGATCCAGGTGTTGCTGCGCGACGCTGGCGTCGAGGTCGGCGACCGTGTCGTTGCGTGGTTGCCGAACCGGCCGGAGACCTATGCGGTGATGCTTGCGTGCGCCGGCCTCGGGGCGGTCTTCGCGAGCACGTCACCGGATTTCGGGACCGACGGCGTGATCGATCGTTTCGGGCAGATTGAGCCGACCGTGCTGCTCTCGGTTCCGGACTACGCCTACAACGGCAAGCGCCACGACTGCGCTGGTCGGCTTGACGAGATCGTTTCGGCGCTGCCATCTCTTCGGGCATCGATCGTCGTTGAGCCCGGGTGGCTCGACGCGGTCGAGTCGACACCGATCACGTTCGTGCCGTTGCCGTTCGACCACCCGTGGTACGTGCTGTTCTCGTCGGGCACCACCGGCAAGCCCAAGTGCATCGTGCACCGCACCGGCGGTGTGCTGCTGAAGCACCTGACCGAACACGTTTTCCATTCCGACCTCGGCCCCGGCGACCGGGTCTTCTACTTCACGACCGCGGGCTGGATGATGTGGAACTGGCTTGCGTCAGGGCTTGCTACCGGTGCGACGCTGGTGCTGTTCGACGGCGCGCCGACGTACCCGGATGCGAACCGACTCTTCGATCTTGCTGATGAGGTCGGGGTGACCTTCTTCGGCACGTCGGCGAAGTTTCTCGACGCGTGCGCGAACGCCGGAATTCGCCCGACCGACACCCATGATCTCGGCACGGTCCGCACATTGGCCTCGACCGGTTCGACACTGTCGCCCGAGGGGTTCCGGTTCGTGTACGACGCGATCAAGTCCGATCTCCACCTGGCGTCGATCTCCGGGGGCACTGATCTTTGTGGCTGTCTCGTGATCGGCAACCCGATGTTGCCGGTGCATGCCGGGGAGATCCAGGTGCCTGCGCTTGGCCTTGCCGTCGACGTCGTTGACGGCGATGGAGCATCGGTTCCGGCCGGGATCGAGGGGGAGTTGGTGTGTCGCACACCGTTCCCATCGATGCCGTTGCGTTTTTGGAACGATCCCGATCACACCCGCTACGACGCCGCCTACTTCGATCGGTTCGAGGGCCTGTGGCACCACGGGGATTTCATCTCGACAAGCGACGCTGGCGGGTACGTGATTTCGGGCCGTTCCGATGCGACCCTCAACCCGGGCGGTGTGCGGATCGGCACGGCCGAGATCTACCGGCGGGTCGACACGATGGCCGAGATCGAAGAGAGCGTGGTTGTCGGTCAGCCGTGGGAGAACGACACCCGCATCGTGTTGTTCGTGAAGATGGCGGCGGGCCATGAACTCGACGACGAGTTACGGGGCCGCATTCGCAGCAAGATCCGCAGCGAGGTGACGCCGCGCCATGTTCCGGCGGTTATTGCGACGGTCACCGACATCCCCCGCACTCGCAGCGGCAAGATCACCGAACTCGCCGTGCGCGACGTGATCGTCGGTTGTCCGATCGCCAACGTGGAGGCGCTCGCAAACCCCGAGGCGCTTGAACAGTTCCGCGATCGCCCCGAGTTGGCCTGATGAAGTTCAGCGACTTGTCGAGGACTACCGGGTGGCACGCCAGGTGATCCTGGCCGCCGTCTCAGCCGCTGGCGTGTTCGGCAGGAACCCGGAAGGTCGGTGCGGCCGGGAAGAGGCCTCGCAGTGATCGATGCACCTGAAATGGTTGCCATCGATCGAGCGGTTGGGCGAGTCGGTCGGCCACCACGATGAGTGCGGCGAGGTTGAAGCCGAGTCCGCAGTGGCTGCCGTAGACCTCGACGTTCTCGCTCGTCTCGGTGTCGTGATTGAGGCAGTCAGCCCAGCGCACGACACCGTCGGCGCGGGTGTAGATCGAGGTGGTCGGCACCGGGAGGTCGTCGCGCACATAGGCCGGCACCCGCATCTCGAGGTGTGGGGCGTGGAGGTGTCGGAGCGCCCGGTAGGGCAGGCTCGCGTTGGAGTCGGCGGGTGTCTCGATCTGGAACGGGCTGCCCATCGTGATCACCTGTCGGACCGTGTGCGGCGCAACCCGGGCCAACTCGCGAGCGAAAATGCCACCGAGGCTCCACCCGACGACATCGATCGGGCCGTGCTTCTGGTGGAGTTCGTCGATGCGCTCGACGATGCCGTCGAGGATCTCTGGCGTGGGTCCGAGGTTGCGTCCGAGATCCCAGCCGTAGGTGGTGTGGCCGAGTCGATCGAGGGTGCGCCGCAACGGCATGGTGGAGCCGTCGCCGGCAAGGAATCCCGGCATGACGAACACGGGCCGGTCGCCCCGGGGAAGCCACCGTTTCACCAGCGGCGCCGACATCGTGAAGGCGCCGAGTTCACCGACGGCAGCGACCTCGGTGGCGAGGCGAAGGATGGAAGGCCCAGGCATCCGTTCCCCAGCCTGCCACGAATGTGACGTGAGCCACAGGTTCCGACCATCATTGTCGGATGTCTGAGCACGATCTGGTGGTCCGCGGCGGAACCGTTATCGATGGAACCGGCGCGCCTCGACGCACCGCCGATGTCGCCGTCTCCGACGGCGTGGTGGTCGAGGTCGGAGCGGTGGAGGGGACCGGTCGTCGAGAGATCGACGCTGACGGAGCACTCGTTGCACCGGGCTTTGTCGATGTGCACACCCACTACGACGGCCAGGCGACCTGGGAGGCCACGATGCAGCCGTCGTCGTGGCACGGCGTCACCACGGTGGTGTTCGGCAACTGTGGTGTCGGGTTCGCTCCCGTGCACGACACCGACCACGAGCGTCTCGTGCAGTTGATGGAGGGCGTTGAGGACATCCCCGGCACGGCGCTGCACGAGGGCCTGGCGTGGAACTGGAACTCGCTGCCGGAGTATCTCGACGCTCTCGATGGCGCGAAGGACATGGACATCGCTGCTCAGGTGCCTCATGCGGCGCTGCGTCTGCACGTGATGGGCGAGCGGGGTGCCAAGGGTGAGGACGCCACCCCGTCTGACATTGCGGAGATGGGGCGACTCGCTGCCGAAGGCGTGACCGCCGGCTTCCTCGGTTTCACCACCAGTCGCACGCAGAATCACAAGACCTCGCTCGGCGAGCCGACCCCGACTCTCACGGCTGCCCGTGAGGAACTCGTGGGGATCGCCGAGGCCATCGGTACGACCGGCACCGGGGTGTTGCAACTGGTGAGCGACTTCACCGACATCGACGGCGAGTTCGCGATCGTGCGGGCGATGACCGAATCATCGGGTCGGCCGATCAGTTTCACACTCGTCGAATCACCTCGTGGCTACGAGTACCACCGGGCGATCCTCGACCACATCGAGACCGCCCGCGCCGACGGCCTCACCGTGACCGGCCAGACGGCCGTGCGGCCGATCGGTGTGCTCCTCGGCTTCGAGTGCACCCTCAATCCGTTCCTCGCCAACCCGGTATACCGCGAAGTAGCCGGCCTCCCGACGGCGGAACGCACCGTCGCCCTGCACGACCCGGCATTCCGCGAGCGACTGCTCGCGGCGGCCGGCGGGAAGGACATGCAGGCTGTCGGCGGTCGCCTGATTGAGAAGTTCGACATCATGTTCGCCCTCGGCGAATCGCCGAACTACGAGCCGAACCCAGCGAATTCGATGGCGGGGATCGCTGCTCGGGAAGGGCGTCTGCCGGCCGAGGTGGCGCTCGACGCGCTTCTCGAGAACGACGGCACGGCGATGCTGTGGGTGCCGTTCTCGAACTTCGGCCAGGGCAACCTCGACGGCACGCACGAACTGCTCTCGCATCCGTACACCGTCCCGGCGCTCTCCGACGGTGGCGCCCATGTCGGCACCATCTGTGACGGTTCGTTCCCGACGACGCTGCTGCAGCACTGGGGCCGAGATCGAGACGGTGCTCGTCTCGATCTTGAGTTCTTGATCCAGCGGCAGGCCCGTGACACCGCTCGTCTCGTCGGACTCCATGATCGTGGCGTGTTGGCTCCGGGCTACCGCGCCGATCTCAACGTCATCGACTTCGACCGGCTGCGGGTGCATCAACCCGAGCTGCTCTATGACTTGCCGGCCGGTGGCCGCCGGGTCGTGCAGCGTGCTGATGGTTACCGTCACACGATCGTCGCTGGCGTCGAGACCTACACCGAGGGTGAGGCGACAGGGGAACTCCCCGGCCGACTCGTTCGCGGTGCTCAGCGTGGGCCGACGGCCTGATCCGAGGGAGGACACCATGGCAATGGCACTCACCGCCGACGAGGTTCAGCCGCTCGAACGCCACGCGGAATGGCGGGCGGCCGATGTCGCCGATCCTGAGGTCTGGACCCATCGCCTCACCACGGACGAGATCACCGAACTCGAAGCGGCGTTGGCGCACGCCCGTGCCCACGTCGACGACGTGCTCGATGTCACCAAAGCGCTCTTCCCGCTCGACAAGCTCGTGCCGGTGCTCGCCGAGATCGCCGAGCAGTTGATCAACGGCCGCGGTTTCCAGCGGATCTCGGGCCTGCCCGTCGATCGGCTCGGTGCCGACGATGCATCGTGGATCTACTGGGGCGTCGGCATGCATCTCGGCGTGCCGTGGGCACAGAACGCCAAGGGCCATCTGCTCGGCGATGTGAAGGATCAAGGGAAGGCGCTCGACGACCCCACCGCTCGCGGCAACGAGATCGGCGGGAGTGCGCTGGGTTTTCATTCCGACGGCTCGGATCTTGTCGGGCTGCTGTGTCTCGATCCGGGCGTGTCAGGGGGCGAGAGCCTGATCTCGAACGCCCTGCTGTGCCACAACCTGCTGGCGGCATCGGATCCCGAACTCGCAGGCGCCCTCTACGAGGGGCTGCCCTACGACTTCCGGGGGGAGCAGGCTGCGGACGGCAAGCCCTACTACCGCGTGCCGGCGTTCAGTCGGCAGGGCGGGCGTCTGTTCGTTCGCTACATCCCGCAGTTCATCCTGGCGTCGCAGCGTCACGAGTCTGCGCCTCGGCTCACCGCGACGCAGAAGGCGGCGATGAAGGCCTACTCGGCGCTGGTCGATGATCCCGACCATTGGGTCGAGATGACCTTCGAAGCGGGCGACATGCAGTTCGTGAACAACTACCACGTGCTGCATGGTCGTCGGGAGTACGTCGACGACACGGAATCCGGTCGAATCCGTTGGCTCAAACGGCTGTGGCTCGCAACCGAAATCCTTGGTCCCGAGGATCGACCGGACCGGTTCCAAGCCGCCGGGGCAACGGCGCACTGGTCGGCCAAACGCACCAAGGCGTGACCCCGCTCACCGCCCCGTGTGCGGGATAGCCTTCACCCCCATGAGCCGATTCCACGACTTCACCATGGCGTCGCTTGAGGGTGAGCAGGTGTCTTTCTCGGACTTCGCCGATCAGGCCTGCCTCATCGTCAACGTCGCCTCCGCTTGAGGCATCACGCCTCAGTACGCAGGTCTGCGTGCGCTTCATCATGACGACAACGGGGTCCGTGTCCTCGGCTTCCCGTGCAACCAGTTCGGCCAGCAGGAGCCCGGCTCCGCCGAAGAAATCCGTGCCTTCATCACCGACAACTACGACATCGATTTCCCGGTGTTCGCCAAGGTCGACGTGAACGGCGACAACGCTGCCGAGCTGTACCAGTGGCTCAAGTCCGAGCAGCCCGGTGAGGGCGAGAGCTCGGATATCACCTGGAACTTTGAGAAGTTCCTCGTGAATGCCGCCGGCGACGTAGTGGCTCGGTTCTCCCCTGGCGTCGCGCCCGAGGCGATCGCCGAGCAGTTGGGCGAGTTGCTGGGGTAGTTGCCGTCGGCATCCCATCGTGAGAGGAGCCGGCCCTGCGGGGCCGGCTCGTCTGCTTTTCGTCGCGGTTCTGCGAGTCTCGTAGGGTCGAGAGATGGGGGACATCACGTTCGCGTTGCGCGGTGGTGAGGCATGGCGGTCGCCATGGGCCGACTACCGCCGGCTTCGTGACGAGTCGCCGGTGCACTTCGTCTCGGCAGCGGGCGACAACACCGATTTTCACGTGCTGTCGCGTTTCGCGGATGTGTTCCGTGCCGTGCGCGACACGGAGACGTTCTCGTCGGCCCAGGGCCTCACCCCGAACGCCGACGCGATGACGATGTTCGACGCCGGTCAGGAACCCATCGTGATGATGGATCCACCCGACCACACGGCGATGCGACGGCTTGTCGGCAAGCAGATGACACCGCGCCGTGTGAGCCAGATCGAGGGCGCTGTGGGCGCGTTCGTCGATGCGCGCCTTGATCGGGTTGCCGATGCGGGTGGTTCGCCGGTCGACATCGTCGAGGTGCTCTTCAAGCCGTTGCCGTCGTTCATCGTCGCGCATTACCTCGGTGTTCCAGCCGAGACGCGGGCGAACTTCGACGAGTGGACGAACGCGATCGTCGCGGCCAACGCCGAGGGCTCGTTTGAGTCGGCGATGGACGCGACGATGGCGCTGCTCGGCTTCGCCGGCGAGTTGATCGAGCGCAAGAAGGTCGAGCCGGGCGAGGATCTCGTGACCGACCTCGTCGAGGTCGGCGAGGACGTCGTGTCGGCCGGCTGGATCGTCGGCTTCGTGTTCACGATGGTCACCGGGGGCAACGACACGATGACCGGCATGCTCGGCGGTTCTGCCGAACTGCTCACCGACCGGCGAGATCAGCGACGGCTGCTTCTCGATCGCCCCGAACTGCTGACCGACGCAGTCGAAGAGTTGTTGCGCCTCACCTCACCGGTGCAGAACCTGGCCCGCACAACGACTCGCGACGTCGAGATCCGAGATGTCACTCTCCCTGCTGGGGAAAAGGTGCTGTTGCTGTACGGCTCGGCCAACCGCGACGAGCGAGCGTTCGGTGACGACGCCGACGAGCTCGATGTCCGGCGCGACATCGACAAGATGTTGAGCCTCGGATACGGCGCCCACCACTGTCTCGGAGCGTCGGCGGCCCGCCTGCAGGCGCGGGGCGCTCTCGGCCGATTGCTCGAACGCTTCCCCGACTTCGAGGTCGACGCGGCTGCGGGCCGTTTCGCCCCGGGCGGGTTTGTCCGCCGCTACGAATCGCTTCCGTTCACGACATAGGAGACCATGGAGCCATGGCTGAGAAGTTGCCCGTCACCCCCGATCTGCTCGTCGAGCTCGAACTCATCAAACGCGCCAAGTACACCTACTTGCGCATGATCGACCAACACCGGTTCGACGACCTTCACGAGGTCATGACCGACGACTGCACTGCGGCCTATTCCGATGGCGAGTACAGCTTCGATGACCTCGCCGGCATCATCGCGTTCCTGCACGAGAACATGGGTCGTGACCAGTTCTTGTCGAGCCATGCCTGCCATCACCCCGAGATCGACATCTACGACGACGGCACCGCCACCGGCATCTGGAAGCTCGAGGATCAGGTCATCATCACCGATTTCGGTGTGAACCTCCGCGGTGCGGCCTTCTACGAGGACCGCTACCTCAAGACCGAGCGCGGCTGGAAGATCACCCACACCGGGTACTCCCGCACGTTCGAGGAGATGCATCCAGCCACCTCGATCGAGGGCCTGCACCTCAAGATGGGCGAGTTCAGCTAACCCAGAGAATCAGCCAGAGTGCCGACATGCCGGCGAAGAGGCTGAGCGGGACGCTTCGCGTCTTGGTGATCACGACGCCAGCGAGCACCACGGCGATGATCCGCGGCAGGTCGTCGCCAAACGCGGCGAACTGATCACCGCCGAGAAGTGCCGGTGCGCCGATCGCCGCGAATGCGGCCGGGGCGACGTACTTCAGTGCCCGCTCGACCTGATCAGGGAGCGTGACCCGGTCGCCGGCGATGATGAGCGAAGCACGGGTGACGTAGGTGATGACACCCGCAGCGAGGATGGTCAGGAAGAGACTCACGGGGCCGCCTCCGGCGTGGCGCCGAGGCGAGCGTCGGCGAACCCGCCCGCAGCGACGCCCAGGACGATGGCGAGCAGGACCCCGGAACCCTGTGGCAGGTCGGCGCCGAGGACCGCCACGACCGCGCCGACGACCGCAGCGACGATGCCCGCTCGGTTGGTGATCGAGATGATCATGAGGCCGCCGAAGAGCAGGGGGACGGCGAAGCCGAGTTGCCACTCTGGCTTGGTGATGTCGCCGACGACGACTCCCATGCCCGTGGAGGCCATCCAGACCAGCCAGACGAGTGCGCCAGAGCCGAGGAAGTGCCACATGCGGGCCCGGTCGTCGGTGTCGTCGGGTTGGGTGATGGCGAGGGCGAAGGCCTGGTCGATCAAGAGATAGGGACCGATGATCTTGAACCAGTTCGGAAAGTTGGAGAACGTCGGCCGCAGCACCGCGGAGTACATGAGGTGGCGGGAATTGATGAACGCAACGGTCACGAGGACGACGGCAGCACCAGCCGACTCGGCGAGGAGTTCGATGGCGGCCAACTGGGAGGCGCCGGCGAGAACGATCGGCGATGACAGCCAGGCAACGAACCGGTCGAGGCCTGATTCGGCGATCACAACACCGAGAACGAAACCGAACGGGATACCGGGCACCGCGAGCGGAACGATGTCGCGGAACCCAGCCCAGAAGGCATGTCGGTCGAACGAGAAATCAGCCATCGCCGGGACCCTACGAGGGTGGGAGCCGGATGCGTCGGCGTCTCGAATCGGCGATGATCTGGCCATGGAGACCTTCTCTCGTTGGTCGATCGCGGCGGTCAACCTTCCCGAGCATGCCGACAACCCGGTGCACACGGTCGAGGGTGGTCTCGCTGCCGGTTACGACGGTGCCGTTGTCGCCGGCACCACGGTGTTCGCCTATCTCACCCGTCCGGTCGCGGCAGCGTGGGGACGAGCGTGGGTCGTGGGTGGTGGCTACGAGGTCTGGTTCCGTGGGCCCGTGCTGGCCGACGAGCGAGTCGTGGTGGCCGGCGGACCCGACGAGGTCGTGGCGTCGGTCGGTGATCGCGTGTGCGCCCGGCTCGTGCCCGAGCGCCGAGCTGAGACACCGTCGAAGGCGAGCGGGAAACGGCTTGAGCCGCTTGTCGTCGAACTCGACGATCGCTGGGTCGGCTATGCCGCTCGCGCCGGCGAGGATCTTGAGCTCTACGCCGAGCAGCAGTTGGTCCACCCGGTGGTGTGGCCGTCACTCGCGAATCGGGTGTTCGCTGCCCAACTTGTCGATGGCGCATGGGTACACACGCGCAGCCGCGTTCGGCATCTCGGTAGCGCCGCTCCAGGTGACGCGGTGGTGATCGAATCGTGGGAGGTCGACCGTTTCGAGACCCGTGGCGGCGAACGAGCCGTCGTCGATCTTCGCATGACCGTCGATGGTCGGCCCGTTTGCGCAGTCGAGCACGAAGCGATCGTCCGACTCGCCCATTGATGGGTGAGTGATCATCCGTTCATTGAACGGATGAGTCCGATGTGGGGTGCCACGTCGCCGTCGACCAGGGCGTGCCACGCCCCGGCGAAGGCATCTCGGCCGGTGGCGTGGTCGATCTCGAGCCATGCGTCGGTGAACGTCACATAGTCGGCGAACGCCTCACCGATTCGCCGCATCGGTTCACCGGCGCCCCAGTCGCGAGTGCGTTTCTCGATCTGGGCGGGAGCGAAGAAGAACTGCGGTGCCGGACCGGCCATCTCGCGCTGCTGACCGAACGACTCCCAATGACTACCGCCGATCGCCATCGAGTGGGCCAGCGTGCCACCGAAGTGATTGTGCACGTCGGCAAGGACCGCGCCGTTGCCGGCCATGTCGACCACGACGGATCGGCGGTTGTTGTCGATCTCTCCGATCTCGTCGTAGGTGACGACCTCGGTGTAACAGCCGAGACGTTCGACGAATGCGCGATTGCCCTCGGAGGTGAGGCCGACACTCACCCCACCTCGCTGTTGAACCGACCAGCCCATCGCAATGCTCGTTTTCGACGAGGCGCTCGTGATGATGGTGACGTCAGCACCAAAGTTGTCGTTGTCGAACAGCAGATCCTCGGCCAGCCACGACGTGAGGAAGAGTCCCCGGAGCAGCGCCACGTGTGCTTCCCGGTCGGGGTCCCACGACGGATCCTTCGCCACATCGGCGAACTGGCGGTAGGCGGTTGCGTGCGGAGCCCGGTGCGCACCGATGTCGAACAGGCCAGCGTCGGTGCCGTTGGCGAGCACGATGTGTTGCTCCGCCATCGGGAAGAAGCCGAAGTGGCGGGCNCCTTCCTCGACGTCGCCGTTCGCCGACTCGATCACGGTGCCGTAGCCCATCGCGGGTACGTGGCCCCATGGCAGGCTCACCGGGAAGAAACCCCAGTAGTCGAGCAGATCACCCGCCACCGCATAGGTGACGTTGTTCGACGTCAGCGCCACGAAGTCGATGTCGAANCGCACCTCACCGGGCGCNAGGTCTCGGTGCNCGGGATCGACAAACTGTGTCTCGCGGATGGAGGAACGATTGACCTGGAACGAGATCGCCATTCGGCGACCCTAGGTGCCGCTAGGCGGGGCGACAGAATGCGTCGTACCGGTCGGATTCGAAGGGGTGCTCCTCGAGCGTTTCCGGATCGAACACCGAACGATCCGCAGCGGAGATGTTCCCGAGGTAGACGTGGACCGCTCGCGCGTCCTGGTGCTCAGGCGCGCTGATTGCATGGATTGCCCGCTCGCCCAGGACCATGACCTCNCCGGCTTCNAGCAGGCGTCCAGCNACCGCTTCGATGCCGTTGTCGGTTCGGGCCCAGAATCGTTGCTCCTCGCAGCCCTCGAAGACGCCGATCATCGCGACCATCTCATGGTCGTGTGGTGGTTGGATCACGCCCGGCAGGGTGCCGAGCACCATCACNCTCAGGTCGTCGGCCTGGTGGAGCAATGCCTCCCCNCCGAGNCGGAACCCGCGCGGGCTCGTGGCNATGTNGTCGGCGGTGAACGCCGGGATGNCGGCGGCCAAGGCGGCTGGATCGGCGANCAGTTCCTGCATNGCGGTGTGGATCNTGGCGCGGGNGTCGTCTCCNTGCACNGCCTGTTTGCAGGTGTCGACGAAGGTGGTGAGGACAGCCGGTGTCTCCACGGGAGTTCCTCAGCTCGGCCGCAACCAGACGGCGGTATCGGACGGCAGTTCGTCGGTGAGTCCNGGCATCGAGGNGAGCAGGATCTCGCCGGCGGGCATNGGCACGGGCTCGGCGCCCATGTTGGCCACACAGNGCACGCCGCTCGCACGGGAGTAGGCGAGGACGC
This sequence comes from Acidimicrobiaceae bacterium, assembly GCA_002694825.1. Lineage (GTDB taxonomy): Bacteria > Actinomycetota > Acidimicrobiia > Acidimicrobiales > Aldehydirespiratoraceae > UBA11606. The sequence goes on from NZNH01000089.1 coordinate 28,415, forward strand.
CGTCACCGGCGTCGATCCACGTCAGTTCGGCGTCGTCGACAAAGTGCTCGCGGCGGATGCGGAGCGCGTCCTTGTAGAGCGAGTGGAACGAGCCGGCGACGCCGATCTGTTGATCGGCGGCATAGGCAGCGAACCGTTCGGGTTGCGGCATCCACGCCGGCCCACCGAAGCCGTACGACTCGCCGTCGGCGGTCCACGGAATCGGGACCCGGCAGCCGTCGCGGCCTTTTTGGGTCCCTTCGCTGCGTCGGGCGACCGGGTCGTCGAGCACATCCCACGGCAGTTCCCAGACCTCAGGAAGGCCGAGCTCTTCGCCCTGGTAGAGGTAGGACGCCCCGGGCAGGCCGAGCGTGATCAGCGCCGCAACCCGCGCTCGACGCTCGCCGAGTTCGGTGTCGAGCGCATCGGCTGGGCCGGTGACCGGCCAGGTGCGCCAGCTTTCGTCGGCGGGTAGCCCGAAGCGGGTTGTGTGCCGCATGACGTCGTGGTTGGAGAGCACCCAGGTGCTGGCAGCACCGAGCGCCTTGGCTGGTTCGTAGACGCTGGCGATCGTCGAGCGGTAGGCGTTGGCGTTCCACGCGGCCATCAGCAGGTCGAAGCTGAACGACTGGTGGTATTCGTCGGGACGCAGGTACTTGGGCAGCGACTCCTCCGATACCCATGCCTCGGCGACCATCATCCGGCCGTCGTATTCGTCGAGCACGGCGCGCCACTCGCGGACGATCTCATGGAGTTCGTCGCGGTCCCAGTGCGCGTGGTTGGGCTGTTTGGCGNTGCTCAGNATCTGGACATGGTCGGCGAGATCAGGGAAGTCCATGTCCTTGGCGAGACCGTGAGCGACATCGACACGGAAACCGTCGGCGCCGCGGTCAAGCCAGAAACGCAGGATCGAACGGAACTCCTCGCGAACCTCGGGGTGGGTCCAGTCGAGGTCCGGTTGACTCGGGTCGAACAGGTGGAGGTACCACTGGCCGTCATCGACTTGTGTCCAGGCCGAACCACCGAAGACCGATTTCCAGTTGTTCGGCGGACCGACCGTGCCGTCGTCGGCGACCGAGCCCTCGGTGAAGTGGAAGCGAGCCCGCTCAGGCGAACCGGGAGCGGCCTGAAGCGCGGCCTTGAACCAGACGTGATCCCAGCTGCAGTGGTTGGGCACCAGATCGACCAGGATGCGGATCCCGAACTCGTGGGCCTCTTCGATCATCGCGTCGGCGTCCTCGAGCGTGCCGTACGACGGGTGGATGTCGCGGTAGTCGGCTACGTCGTAACCACCGTCGAGCAGGGGTGACGGGTACCAGGGGTTGATCCAGATCCCGTCGATGCCGAGATCGGCGAGGTACGGCAGCTTGGAGCGCAAGCCGTTGATGTCGCCGGTGCCGTCGCCGTTGCTGTCGGCGAAGGAGCGGATGTACACCTGGTAGATCGTGCCGGTGCGCCACCAGTCGAGTGTGCTCACGCGAGGGTCCCTTTGGTTGTGGATCGACCCGTCGGGTCAGTCCTTCTTGGGCCCACCGTTCGTGCCGGGCCAGCGACTTCCGCCGATGACATCGGCGTGGGGCCAGAAGCTATCGGCATCGAGTGCCCCGGCGTTGGTGATCTCCCGGGACTTCATCTGGTGGGTGACGAGCATGGCGGAGGCATCGCCGGCCATCGGCAGGTAGCGGGCGACCGGATCCCACGGCGAATCCTTCAGCGTGAGTTCGCCCTCGACAGTTTCGACATGGATTGGCTCCATGGTGGTGGCCACGTCGACGACGACGGGGCCGAAGTCGAATCCCTCGCCGCCGCCGATCTCTCGGGCGTATTTTGTCCACCACTCGTGCTCGGTGTACTCGGGTGACGGCTGGCCTTCGCCGGTGACCTGACCTTCGAACTCGACGAAGGTGTAGCCCTGGTGGGTGGCCCGAGCACCGACGAGTGTGCCGAGTCTGAAGTAGTCGATGTGGCAGAGGAACTTGGGCTGACCGTTGCGCTCGGCGCTGATGTGGACCGCCGCCTCCTGGTCGATGCCCATGCCGAGGTTGTACTGGCCCTCCACGCCCTGCCAGCTCGCCGGAACCTTGATCGATACGCCGTATTCGGGTTCGGAGTTGATCGGGACGCAGTAGATCCCGATCTGCACCGTGTCGTCACCGGTCGGTTCGAGTCCGGGTGGGAGCAGGTTGGCGATCCGGCCCGGTTCGGTCGGGTAGGTGATGACGAGCTTGGGCCAGCCGGCGATCTCGCCGCGTCGGGCCTGTGGTGCGGTGCTTTCGGTCATGGTGTGGATGCTCCCATGTTGTGGTGAGGGTGACGAAAACGTCAGGCGGGGATGTGGACGGCGACAACCGCGTCGAGGGTGGTGGTGAAGACGGCCTCGTGGTCGGTCGGGAGTGACAGGGCCTCGATCGTCTCGTCGGAGATATCGCCGCTCGTGGTGCTCCAGAGTGCGGCGGGTCGGAGTTCTGCCGGCGACGACGATTCGTCCCGCAGGGCGCCCACGAGGAAGCCACCGACGGTGGAGAGAATCGAGCGCAGAGCGAGGGCGGCGGCGTCGCCTCGGAGGCCTGCGGCTTCGATCTCGTGGACGAGTGCGAGCTCGAGATGGTGCTCGAGCAGGGGTGTCGTGCCGGTCTGGTGGGCGAGCGAGGTGATGGCGCGATTCTCGAGGGCGCTGTCCCAGATGTGGCGGGCAGCGGCGGTGACCCGCTCACGTGGCGTGGCGCCGGTGATCGCCCGATCGGCGAGACGGGTTGCGGAGGTACGGATGATCTCGGTGATCAACGCGTCGCGACTTCCGACGTGCCAGTAGACGGTGTTGGTGGTGACGTCGAGTTCGGCGGCGAGTCGCCGCATCGTGAGTGCTCCTGGCCCCTCGCTCTCGACGAGGGCAAGGGCGGTGGCGACCATGTCGGCCCGGTCGAGGCCGGTCCGTCGACCGGTGCTGGTCGTGGTGTCGGTCATCGGACGTCGTGCCGATTCCGGTCGTGGCCCCGCCTTGCGTGGAGTTCGTCGTTCTGGAACACTTCGGGCGTCAGACTAGAACACCGTGCAAGTCCCGGCAACGGTGATCCGAAGGGAAAGACATGCCGAACCCGCTCGAAGGCGTCGACCAGTCGAACGATCCGTACATCATCGTCAGTTCCGACACCCACGCCGGCCTCTATGTCGAGGACTACCGCGCCTACCTCGAGAGCTCCGTACACGCAGAGTTCGACGAATGGCTCCAGACCCGCCACGAACACCGGGCGATGGTCGAGGAGATGAACGGGGAATACGTCGAGCAGTGGGAGCGAGAGAACGAATGGGGTCTCCAGGGCGCCTACGACCCCGAGATCCGCGACAAGGCACTCGATGCCGACGGCATCGCCGGCGAGGTGATCTTCGCCGACGGCGACGCCGTGACCGGCATGGAGGCGCCGCCGTTTGGCGCAGGTCTGCATGCCGGTGCCATCACCGACCCGAAGCTGGCCTGGGCCGGCGCCCGAGCCCACAACCGCTGGCTCGAGGAGTTCTGCGCCTCGAACCCACCTCGCCGCGCGGGTGTGGCCCTCGTCCCGATCACCCACGGTGTCGAGGAGTCGGTGAAGGAGATCTACGCCCTCGCCGACAAGCCCGGCATCAAGGGGATCATGATCCCGACGATGTGGCACGACGCTGAGTCGTACGGCCACGAGAAGTACGACCCCATCTGGCAGGCCTGCCATGAGACCGGCCTTGTCGTGCACACCCACTCGGGTGAGGCCGACGCCGAGGCGTACAACGAGAACATGGCCCAGTACATGCTCGAGGTCGCGTTCTGGACCCACCGTCCGCTGTGGCAGTTCCTGCTCTCGGGGAAGTTNGACAAGNACCCGAACTTCAAGTACGTGCCGGTCGAGTGCGGGTCGTGGTGGCTCGGCGACCTCCTCTGGAAAACCGACGTGATGTTCGGTGGCACCAACTGGAAGGTGAAGAAGATGAGCTCCCGCACCAAGGGCCTCATCGAGCGGCTGCCGTCGGAGTACGTCGGCGAGAACGTCTTCATCGGTGCATCGACGATGAGCAAGGTCGAACTGCGGCGGCGCTATGTCAACGGCATCGACGCCCTCATGTGGGGAACCGATTACCCACATCCGGAGGGCTCGTGGCCCAACACCAAGCCCCGCCTCGAGACCGACTTCCAGCAGATCCCGATCGAGGAGACCCGTCTCCTGCTCGGCCTCAACGCGGTCAAGTGCTACGACCTCGACGAGGCGGCCCTTCGGGAGATCGCCGACGAGGTCGGTCCCACGCCCGNGCAACTCAACCAGGATCCGGCGCTGCGCACCGACCCCAACGCCATCCGCGAGGCCCGCTGGTGGTTCGAGGACTACGGGGTCCCCTGGCCTGAGTAAGCCGGCGTCCCACCGCCGGGGTCGACCTCACCGTCCTCTTGAGCAGCCGGACCTGCTGGGTGGCGCGCTGACGCGTCGCCTGAGCGAGTCCGCGAGACTGCTCCCATGCGCGTTCTCGTGATCGGCGCCGGCATCGCCGGGCTCTCCGCTGCCCGTTGCCTGCTTGAGCAGGGGGTGGCGCGCGACGATCTTCGGGTTGTCGACAAGGGCCGCGGCGTCGGCGGCCGGATGGCGTCTCGCCGGATGGACACACCCGCAGGCCAGGCCCGGTTCGATCACGGTGCCCAGTTCTTCACGACCCGCAGCGACCTTTTTTCGTCGACGGTCGCATCGGCTGTCGAGGGTGGGGCGGTGGTCGAGTGGACGAAAGGTTTCGGGGCCGCCGACGGGTTTCCACGGTGGCGGGGGAGCGAGGGCATGACCTCGCTGTGCAAGTGGCTCGCTGCCGACGCCGGCATCGTTCCCGAACTCGGCACCCGGATTCTCGACCTTGGTGACGAACTGGCAGCGAGGCCCGTCGATGCCGTGATCCACACCGCTCCGGTGCCGCAGGCGCTCGCCACGATGGCGTTCGGCGGATTGCTGCCCGGCATCGAACTCGCCCAGCAGCTAACCGGCATCCACTACAAGCCGACGATCGCCGTCATGGTCGCCCCGGCGGTCGCCCCGACCGGTTTGGCCGATCATGGTGGTTCCCAACACAACGACGACCCGAACCATCCCGATCTCGCCTTTGTCGCCGACAACCAGGCCAAGGGCATCTCGCCGGTCCCGGCGGTGACGATCCANCTGTCGAATGNCACCAGCGCCGAACTGTGGTCGAGTCCGGANGAGGTCGTGCTGGAGCGGGCCTTNACNGCAGCGGCCACCCATCTCGGCCCGGCGGCCGATCGGAACGGTCTGCACGGTGTGCAGATCCAGCGGTGGCGCTACGCCGGCCCAGTCGAGTGCTGGCCTGAACCGACGGTCGTGTGGGGATCGGCCCCCCTCATCGCGCTTGCCGGTGAGGCGTTTGCTGGTCCGAAGGTCGAAGGCGCGTTCCTGTCGGGTCGGGCCGCCGCCGAGGCGGTGCTGGCCTCGACGTAATCAGGCACCAGGCTCGACGTCACGATTCAGGAACGGTCACCCCAGGTGTCGACCTCCGCCCGGATCTCATCGGTGTGCTCGCCGAGTCGAGGCGGGCGTTGCCCCTCGGTGATGACCTCGCCGTCGATGCGAACCGGGTTCCGGACGGCCTGATAGTCGTCGCTCCCGGTGAAGATCGGCTCCATCCCCATATCGATCGCCCAGTCGAGCGCTTCGCGGAGNGAGTTGATCGGACCGCACGGGACGTCTTCAGCGCGGAGCTTCGCGATCCAATGCGCTCGCGTGTTCGCCGCGAACGCGGGTTCGAGGATCTCGTTAAGTTCCTCCAGGTTCTGGCGGCGGATCGTGTTGGTGACGAAGCGCGGATCGTCGATGAGTTCGGCTCGACCGATGACTCGACACACGCCGGCGTAGAGCTTGTCGTTGGCGGCGGCGACGATGATGTCGCCGTCGGCGCAGGTGTAGCTCTCGTAGGGCGCGATCGAGTAGTGGCGGTTGCCGCCGCGACCGGGATTCTGTCCACCCATCAACACGCCGGTCTGGTGGTTGAGGAGCGCCGCCAGGCCGGCGTCCATCAGTGAGACCTCGACGTGGCGACCGACACCGGTCTGCCCTCGTTCGTGGAGTGCAGCGAGCACGCCGACGGTCGTGTTGTAGCCGGTGAGCATGTCGACGATGGGNACGCCGACGCGGAGGGCGCGTCCGCCGACCTCGCCGGTGAGGTGCATGATGCCGCTCATGCCCTGAACGGCCAGGTCGTAACCCGGCAGGTGGGCAGCGGCGGTGTCGCCGCCGAACGCGGTGACGGTCGCGGTAATGATGTCGGGCTTGTCCGCCGCAAGTGATGCCCGGTCGAGCCCGAGTTGTGCCATGAAGCCGGGTTTGAAGTTGTCGAGCACGATGTCGCCCGTGAGGGCGAGGCGGCGAGCGAACGCGATGTCGTCGGCGTCCTTGAGGTTGAGCACGATCGACCGCTTGTTGCGGTTGATGGCCATGTAATAGGTGGCTTCGAGATCCTCGGGCTCATCGTCGGCCGCGTAGTTCTTCCACGGGGGACCCCAGGTGCGGGTGTCATCGCCGTGGCCGGGACGTTCGATCTTGATCACGTCGGCGCCGAGATCGCCGAGGATCTGCCCGACCAGTGGCCCCGCGAGGACTCGGGAGAAATCGATGACCCGAATGCCGTCGAGCGGCCGCGTCTTCGTCATGGCCTGCAGTTTGGCAGCAACGTCACGGGTGCGGTTGCCGCTCGCCGCGGTTGCCGGTTGGATTGGTCACGTGAACGCGACCTCTGGCGACGACCGCGAGGGCCCGACCTCCAACTCGGGNACCGACTTCATCCGCGAGATGCTCANGCAGCACAGCTCGTCGGGCCCCTACGGCGGTCGTGTCCAGACCCGTTTCCCACCGGAGCCGAATGGCTTTCTGCACATTGGGCACGCCAAGTCGATCTGCCTCAACTTCGGTGTGGCCGACGAGTTCGGCGGCACGACGATGCTGCGCTTCGACGACACGAACCCCGAGACCGAGGACGAACGGTTCGTTGAGGCGATCCAGGAGGACGTGCGCTGGCTCGGCTTCGAGCCGGAACAGGTNGTCTANGCNTCCGACTATTTCGATCGGCTCCATTCCTGGGCGGTCGAATTGATCGAAAAGGGCCTCGCCTACGTCGACGACCAGGACGCGGAGACGATCTCGGAGAACCGAGGCGGCTTCACCACGCCGGGTGTCGATTCACCCTGGCGTGATCGCAGCGTGGAAGAGAACCTCGACCTCTTCGCTCGGATGACCGCCGGCGAGTTCGACGAAGGCTCGCGTGTGCTGCGGGCGAAGATCGACATGAACCACGAGAACATGCAGATGCGTGATCCCGTGATGTACCGCATTCGTAACCAGCACCACTTCCGTACCGGTGACCGCTGGAAGGTGTANCCCACCTACGACTGGGCCCACGGGCAGTCCGATGCGATCGAAGGCACCACCCATTCACTCTGCACGCTCGAATTCGATAGCCATCGCCCGCTCTACGACTGGTATCTCGAGCAGCTGGGGCAGGGTCCGGATCGTCCACGCCAGACCGAGTTCGCTCGCCTCAACCTCACCCACACGGTGATGAGCAAGCGCAAACTGCTGCAACTCGTCGAGGAGGGTCACGTCGATGGTTGGGACGACGCCCGCATGCCCACCATCCGCGGGCTCCGACGTCGGGGCTATCCGGCGAAGGCGATCCGTGACTTCGCCGGCCACATCGGCATCGCCAAGGTCAACGGCACCCACGAGATCGAACTGCTCGAGTCGTTTGTGCGCACGCACCACAACGCGAACGCGCTCCGGCGCATGGTCGTGCTCGACCCGATCGAGGTCGTGATCACCAACTGGCCTGTCGACGATGACGGAACGAGCCGGGCCGATGTTCGTGAGGCGATCAACAACCCGGAGGATGCAGCGGCCGGCACCCGTGAGGTGCCCTTCTCGGGCCGACTGTTCATCGAGCGCGACGACTTCATGCTTGATCCGCCGAAGAAGTTCTTCCGTCTCGCGCCGGGGCGAGAGGTCCGCCTTCGAGCCGGTTACTTCATCACGTGCACCGAGGTCGAGACCGGCTCCGACGGTGAGGTCACCCGCCTGCTGTGCACCTATGACCCCGAGACCGCCGGCGGGCAGGCCCCCGACGGCCGCAAGGTCAAGGCGACGATNCACTGGGTGTCCGCCGATCACGCCGTCGACCTCGACGTCGCACTCTACGAACGCCTCTTCACCGACCCGCACCCCGGCGCCGACGGCGAGGATCCCTTGGCATCGCTCAATCCCGACGCGAAGACGATGAAGCAGGCGAAGGCCGAGCCAGCCATCGCCGATATCGCGCCGGGCGACGTCGTGCAGTTTGAGCGACTCGGCTACTTCTCCCGCGATCTCGACGACGATCCGTCGTCGGTGCCGACGATGTTCCATCGCACGGTCGGCCTGCGCGACGAGTGGGCCAACATCCAGAAGCGCCAGGGGACGTAGCTGATGGGAGTCGAACGGGCCGTAATCCCGGTCGACGATCTCGGCGCAGCGATCGAGCGGTTCGAGGCCGAGGGGTACCGGCTCGTGACCATCTCGCCCGCCGACGCCCCCCGGATCGCCGATCTCGACGGCCCCGAGCGGTTGGTTCGGCTCGACGCCACCGCAACGGAGGCCGCCGTCATCACGGTCGAACCACGNGCGCTCATCGTCCCTGATCTCGTCCCGGAGCTCGTGATCTCCCGGGCTGCCGATGCCGAGCCCAGTGTCGGCCGGGCGGGTATGCAGTACCGCGACCTGATCCCCAGCCGTCTCGGTGGGCGATTCATTGCGTCGCACATCGTGATCCCGGACGGCGGTCCCGTCCCCGACTATGTCCACCACCATGCGGTCCGGTTCCAGCTCATCTTCTGCAATGCGGGCTGGGTCAAGGTCGTCTACGAGGATCAGGGCGAACCGTTCGTTATGCATCCCGGCGACTGTGTGATCCAGCCGCCGCACATCCGCCACCAGGTGTTGGCGTCAAGCGATGAACTCGAGGTCGTGGAGATCGGCTGTCCAGCCGATCACGACACCCACCGTGACCATGATCTGGAATTGCCGAACGGCGTCGGTCCGGTCGACCGGGCGTGGGACGGTCAGCGGTTCGTTCGCCATGTCGATGGCGATGGCGACTGGGAGCCCTGGCGCCAGGACGGCTGGATCGCTCAGCCGTTCGGCATCGCGGCTGCCACCGGTGGCCTCGCCGAGGGTCGCCTCGTGCGCGCGCAGGCGGTTGAGACCCGTGAGCCGGGCGAACTCCTCACCCACGATGACGAGTTCGACCTGCTCTTCGTGCGTTCAGGCGAGCTGCGCTTCGTCGATGAATCCGGCGAGCGCGAGTTGGGGTCGGGTGATTCGATCGTGGTTCCGGCTGGCCATGCGCACCGGTTGGTGGCCGAATCCGTCGAACTCCTCGAGGTCGTCCTTCCGGGCTGAGGCAAGCNCGAGCGGCGGGCGCTCGGGAACGCTCAAGCTTCGACGAGGTAATCCGAGATCTGGATGTCCTCGACGCCGTAGTCGGCAAAGTTGTCCGCCATTCGGCCGGCGATGTACTCCTTCCAACCGAACGAGCGGTACCGAGCGTCAGCACCCTCGGCAGCCATCACGGCGGTGAGTGGCTCGAGGACCGTGTGACGAGGCGGGTTGGAGAAATAGGGGATCGAATAGCGGCTGCGCTCGGTCATCGGCACGACCCGATGTACAGCGGCCTTGTACTGATCGTTGGTCCAGACCTGCATGGTGTCGCCGAGGTTGACGACGATGGCGTCGGTCAGGGGTGGCACGTCGATCCATCCATGGGTGGTGGATTCNGCCTGGAGTCCGCCGGTGTCGTCCTGNANNAGCANGGTGAGCACACCCGGNTCGGTGTGGTAGCCGAGGGCGGTCGGTCCGAGTTCAGCGAGCCCCTCGCGCTGTTCGGCCGGCACCGGATCGCCGACGGGGTAGTGGTTGAGACGAACGGCCGAAGACGTGCGCTCATTCAGGAAGCCGAGTTCCTCGGCGGAGTGTTCGTCGCCGAGGCCGAGCGCGTCGCGGATCACGCCGAGCGTGTCGGTCGCGAGTTGCGAGAACGTGTCGTAGAACTCGATGAGCGTCGTTCGGAACTCGTCGTGCCCTGCAGGCCAACGATTGAGGTGGCCCGTCGGTCCTGATGGGTCGGCGTAATCGAAGACCTCTTTGTGATCCCGCTTGCGCTTCGTGAGTTCGCGATCCCAGTAGCCGAACGGGTTGTCCACGGTGCGTCGAACAGGCCCTTTGACCGCTTCGTCCTGCGCGAAGAACGCCTCCGTAATCCGCCACATGTCGGCGATGAGTTGCTCGGCGCCGTGCCCGACCAGCAAGAAGAAGCCGTGGTCTCGGCACGCAGCATCGACGGCGGCGAGTTCAGTGGCCGTCGGCGCCGAAAGGTCGACGGTGGGGACGAGCGAGCTGGCATCGGGCGTGGGGCTCATGAGCCGAGGCTACGTCAGGGCTAGGGTCGATCCCTAGTGAGCGAGCGTCCCGCCCCCCAGCAGGCCCGAGCGGCGAAGACCCGCGTGAAGCTGCTCGACGCCGCCGCAACGGTTGTGCGTCGCGANGGCATCCAGGCGATGACGCTTGCACGGGTGGCTGAGGAGGCAGGTGTGTCGAAGGGTGGCCTNCTGCATCACTTCGGCTCGAAGGAGGAGCTCGTCACCGGCATGCTCGAGCAGACGCTCTCCGACGCCGCGTCCGGGCTTGACGAGTTGACAGCCGGTACGGAGCGAGGCGCTTTTGCCAAGGCGTACCTCGAATATGTGCGCCGCCCCGACGAACACCAGGCCGACGCGGCCACGGCGGTGTTCGCGGNGGCTGCGGCCGGTGATGGCGAACTTGGTCCGGCTGCCGATGTGTTCGAGGCGTGGCAGCAGCGTCTAATGCACGAAGACGGTCTCGACCCGGCCCTCGGTCTTCTTGCCCGCATCGTTGGTGACGGGCTCTGGCTGATCGACCTCTTCGGCCTGGCCCGTCCGTCCGCCGAGGATCGAGCCGCGGTGATCGACGTGGTGGCGCAGCTCCTCGACCCCCCGGTAGAGTAACCGTCCAGTTAGACGGTTTTCTGCCGTCCTTTCGTCGGGAGCAGTCCGCATGAGCAGCGACACCAAGGTCTACGACTATGTGATCGTCGGGGGCGGGTCCGCCGGCTGTGCACTGGCCAACCGCCTGAGCGCCGATCCGAACAACGAAGTCCTCGTGCTCGAGGCGGGTCGCCCCGACTACAAGTGGGACGTCTACATCCACATGCCAGCGGCGTTGATGTTTGCCATCGGCAATCGTCTCTACGACTGGAAGTACGAGTCCGAGCCGGAGCCCGGCATGAGCGGNCGCCGGGTGTACCACGCCCGCGGCAAGGTGCTCGGCGGCTCGTCGAGCATCAACGGCATGATTTTCCAGCGGGGCAACCCGATGGATTACGACAAGTGGGGCCGCATCCCCGGCATGGAGACGTGGAGCTACGAGCACTGCCTCCCGTACTTCAAGCGCATGGAGACCTGCCTTGGCGCCGGCCCCGACCTCGACGCCTACGAGGGCGCTGAGCTTCGCGGCAACGATGGCCCGCTCGCGATGGAACGCGGCCCGGCTGAGACACCACTGTTCGACGCCTGGTTGAAGGCTGGCGAGGAGGCTGGTTACGGCCGGACCGACGACGTCAACGGCTTCCAGCAGGAGGGCTTNGCNGCTTTCGACAAGAACGTGCANCGCGCCCGGCGCCTGTCGGCCGCCCGTGCCTACCTGCACCCCGTGCTCAAGCAGCGGCGCAATCTGACGCTCAAGACCCGGGCCCAGGCCGACAAGATCCTGTTCGAGGGCAACAAAGCGGTCGGCGTCCAGTACCGCCAGGGCCGATTCGGNCTCGGCATGAAGGGCGCCTCGACGAAGACGGTCANGGCCAAGGAAGTCATCTCCTGTGGCGGCGCCTTCAACTCGCCCCAACTGCTGCAACTGTCGGGGGTCGGCGACCGTGAGCACCTGGAAGGGCTCGGCATCGAGGTCGTGTCGCACCTCCCCGGCGTCGGCGAGAACATGCAGGATCACCTCGAGGTCTACATCCAGTACGCCTGCAAGGAACCGGTGTCGATCCAACCCCATTTGAAGTTCTGGAAGCGGCCATTTATCGGACTCGCATGGCTCTTCCGCAAAGGTCCGGCGTCGTCGAACCATTTCGAGGCCGGAGCGTTCGTGCGGTCGAACGAGAACGAGGCCTACCCGAACCTGATGTTCCANTTCCTGCCGATCGCCATCCGNTANGACGGCTCGGCGCCNGAGGGNGGCCACGGNTACCAGGTCCATGTCGGGCCGATGTANTCCGATGCCAAGGGCACNGTGAAGATCACGTCGACCGATCCNCGTCAGAAGCCGGCCGTGCAGTTCAACTACCTCACGACCGAGCAGGATCTNCGCGAGTGGCCCGAAGCGGTGCGGACGGCCCGCAAGATCCTCAACCAGCCGGCGTTCGACCGGTTCAACGGCGGCGAGATCTCACCCGGTCCGTCAGTGGAGACCGATCAGGAGATCATGGACTGGGTCGCTCGCGACGCGGAGACGGCACTGCACCCGTCGTGCACCTGCAAGATGGGGCTTGAGGCAGATCCGATGGCGGTCGTCGATCCCTTCACGATGAAGGTGNACGGCACCGAAGGTCTGCGGGTCGTCGATGCGTCGGTGATGCCGATCGTGTCGAACGGCAACATCTACGCGCCAACGATGATGATCGCCGAGAAGGCCGCCGACATCATCCTCGGGAACGAACCGCTCCCNGCTGACCACACCCCGGTCTTCCGGCGCGACATCGAACCGGCCTAGCTGGAACGCTCAGTCGCAGTNGGAACAGACACCGACAAGGTCGAGGCGATGGGCCTCGACGGTGAAGCCGGTCGCCGCAGCGATTTTGTGCAGCGCCTTGTCGAGCCCGGCCTCTGCCTTGTCGTCGAGTGCGAAGTCGGCGACATCACCGCACGATGAGCAGATCAGGTGATGGTGGTGATGGGTGAGATGCTCGGCGAGTTCGTAGCGGGCGAAATCGTCGTTGGTGACGATTCGGGTCACTACGCCGGCTGCCTCGAGGACGACGAGGTTGCGGTACGCGCTCGACTGCGCGAGTCGAGTGTCGGCCTCGAGCACCTGTGGGATTGTCATGGGCCGGCCGCCTGCGAGGAGCGCCTCGACGAGTGCTCGCCGGCCCTTGGTGAATCGCTGATCACTCTGCCGGAGCAGGTCGGTGATCTGCTCGTCGAGTTCGGTGTCGATGGTCGCCAGGGGTTCGGTCTTCATGATGCGTCAGTGCTCATGATGGTGGTGGGGGTCGTCGAGGATCAAGCGATCGCCGACTTTGATGAAGCGGCCACCGAAGGCGTGAAGAAGATGATCTTCGGTGAGGACATGGTCCGGTGGACCGACGGCGATGGCGTGACGATCGACCAGCAGCACCTGATCACAGATCCGGGCGTCGTCGAGATCGTGGGTGGTAACAATCACCGAGTTGCCGTGCATGACCTCGTCGTGAATGACATCAAGGATGAGGCCGCGCGAGGTGACATCGAGCCCAGTAACGGGCTCGTCGAGCAACAAGAGGTCGCTTTGCTGAGCAAGACCCTGAGCGACAAGGACTCGTTGTCGTTGACCACCGGACAAATCGTGGAGCTGTTTCCCGGCGAGATCTGAGATGTTGAGGCGCTCCATCGCCTGAGCCACGGCGCGCCGGTCCTCGCCGCTGAAGCGGCGGAACAGGCCGAGTTTGGGGTAGTGGCCGAGACCAATGGTGTCGCGCACCGTGATGGGGAGACTCCGATCAACGGAGGTTGATTGCAGGACGAGTGCCGGCGCCTCGCCGCCCCAGGAAATCGTGCCTGCGAACGGAGGGTTGATGCCGGCTATGGCGCTCAGGAGGGTTGACTTGCCTGACCCGTTCGGGCCGATCACGGCGAGCGAACTCCCGGCGGGCAGCTCGAGATCGACGCCGGTCAAGGCGACGTTGTCGCCGTAGCGGACTTCGAGTCCCTGAATCGTGAGCGTTGCGGTCACGGATGCAGGCTAGGCGGAAACGATTCTCATTCCGATTGTGAATGGTCGCCCTCGTGGGTACGCTCCGCTAGTCCTAAAGCGATAGTCATTCTCATTTACGGAGGGGACGATGTCCCGAATCACGAGGCTTCTGTCAGGTCTGCTGGCCCTCACCATGCTGGCTGCTGCATGCGGCGACGACGACGGCACTGCTGCGTCTGGGGATCTACCCACGGTTGTCGTTACGACGAACATTCTCGGTGACGTCGTCACCGAACTCACTGGTGGTGCCGTCGAGGTCGTCACGATTATGCCGGTAGGCGCAGACCCGCACGACTTCCAAGCTTCGGCCCAACAGGTTGACGCCATGCGCAACGCCGACGTGCTCATCGTTAACGGGGGCTCCTTCGAGGAGGGCCTCCTCGACGTCATTGAGGGCGCCGAGTCTGACGGCGTCAGCGTTTATGAGGCAATGAGCGTTGTGTCGACTATTGAGTTTGGCGAGGGTGGTCACGGTGGCCATGATGATCATGACGATCACGAGGGTCACAACGACCACGATGATCACGATGATCACGATGATCACGATGATCATGATGATCACGAGGGTCACGAGGGTGACGACGATCATGACGATCACGAGGGTCATGATGATCACGAGGGTGATGACGATCATGACGATCATGACGGTCATGATGATCACGAGGGTCATGATG
>NZNH01000090.1 GCA_002694825.1 Acidimicrobiaceae bacterium
CATCGACAGCGTTGGCCTCCGTGATGGCATCAGCGTTGGCCTCGAGCAGGTCGGCAGCGGCGCGGAGCGCAGCATCCTTCTGGGCGGTCGAAGCGATCCCGAGCGCGACCGTGGCCGCCTTCGCTCGACGGGCGAGTTCGGGGATGGGCGTCGGGGTGTCGATCACGAGACCCCAGCGTAGCGACGGCGACCACTAGCCTCGCTCTCGATGGCTCGGCGTCTCGAACCAACGGTCCTTCTCGCAGCGATTTCCCCCATCACGATTGCGCTCGTCGCTGGTGCCGTCGCGCTCACCCTCCTTCTGAGCGGCTCATTGATCGCCGCCATCGTCGTCGGTATCGCCGTTTACGTTCTCCGAGTACTGGTATCGCGTCTGATCGCCTCCCGCGTTGCGGCCCTCCCCCGCCGTATTGATCCCTTCGCACTGCGGGAGCCCTGGCGCTTTTTCGTCCGCGACGCGATCCGGGCCCAAACTCGCTTCACTGATGCGCTCACCGACACCGAGCCTGGACCCTTGCGAGATCGACTGCTGGAGATCGGCGAGTCGCTCGACAACGGTGTCGAACAAGCCTGGAAAGCTGCGCAACGAGGTCAACAACTCACCGACGCACGCCGACGGATCGATGGACCGCGACTTCAACGCCAACTCGAAGGCCTCGATGCCGCCGACCCTCGCCGCAGTGGGCTGGAGGCCCAGCTCGCCACCCACGGCCGCCTCGCCGAACGCGAGGAACGCACACGAAACGAGCTTGAGTCGCTCGACGTGCGGCTCGATGAAGCAGTGGCCCGGGTAACCGAGTTGGGCACGCGCGCCGGAGATGTCGCCGAACTCGACGAGGTCGCAGCCTCGATCGGCAACGTCGTGCGGGAACTCGAGGCACTACGGCTCGGCCTCGACGATGTCGAAGGCGCAGCATGAGCAGGGCCGCCAACCGGGGATCGCTCCTCGTNGGTGCCGGTATCTTCNTGTCGCGTATCGCCGGCCTTCTGCGGGAGATGGTGAGCGGCAGGGTGCTCGGCAACAGCGCGGCNGCCGACGCGTTGGTCACGGCCTTGCGCATCCCGAATCTTTTGCAGAACCTGCTGGGCGAAGGCGTGTTGTCGGCTTCGTTCGTCCCGGTCTACAGCGATGCGCTCGAACACGACGACCGTCGAGAAGCCAGCCGGATCGCCGGCGCCGTCGGCGCCCTACTGATGGCAATCACGGCTGTCGCCGTGCTCGTGATCGTCCTGCTCGCTCGTCCGATCACCCGGCTCCTGGCGTGGGGTCTCACCGGCGACACATTCGACCTCGCCGTCAACTTCACCCGCATCACCGCCATCGGCGTCGGCTTTATGGTGATGTCCGCTTGGTGTCTCGGCATTCTCAACAGCCACCGGTCGTTCTTTCTGCCGTATGCNGCACCAGTNGTCTGGAACNTTGCGCAGATCGGTGCGCTGCTCATCGCCTGGCAACGTGACTGGAGCCTCGCCGATGCCGCCCGAGGGGTGGCGATCGGTGTCGCCGTCGGCGCTCTTCTTCAACTGCTCGTCCAGCTTCCGACCGTCCTGTCGCTCGCACGCGGTCTTCGCTTTGCCTTCGACAACTCGAACCCCCGCGTCCGTGACGTCAGGCGCCGATTCGGGCCGGCTGTCCTCGGCCGTGGTGCCGTGCAGCTCAGCGCCTACCTCGATCTCTTCCTCGCCTCGTTCCTTGCCGCCGGGGCCCTATCGGCACTCTTCAAGGCACAGATCCTCTACACGCTGCCGGTGAGCCTCTTCGCGATGAGCGTCGCCGCGGCGGAGCTTCCGGAGCTGTCCCGCCTGTCCGACGAGCCGATCGCTGTCGCTCACCGAGCCAACGCCGCCTTGCGACGGATCGCCTTCTGGATGTTGGCATCGTCACTCCTCCTGATCGCAGCCGGAGAGCCGATCGTCCAGATGCTGTTCGAAGGCGGGGAGTTCGGCTCCGACGACACCTCGCTCGTGTGGTTGATTCTCGTCTTCTACGCCTTCGGCCTCCCGGCGATCGGCCTCAGCCGCATGCTCCAGAACGCCTCGTTCGCGATGGGTGACACGAGCGGTCCGGCCCGACTCGCNGCGCTTCGGGTCACGATCGCCGCCGTGATCGGCGTCCTCGTGATGTTCCCGCTCGATCGGGCCTTCATCGGGGCCGACGGCATCGAGGCCCTCGGTGACACCATCGGGCTCGCCGGGCCACTCGACACCGACCAGCGCACCGACGAGTCGCTTGTCCGCCTTGGGGCGGTCGGTTTGGCCATCGGTTCGGCCATCGGTGCGTGGGTCGAGTTGATGCTGCTGGCCAGGCTCCTCGATCGTCGCTTGCCGGCGCTGCGGCGCCCGTCATCGGCGCTCTGGCCACCGACGATTGCCGCATCGATCGCCTTCGCCGTCACGGCGGCGATGAACCTGCTGACCGGATCACTTCCGTCCCTGATCGCCGTCGTCCTGACGGTCGGCGTTGGCGGATTTGTCTATGTCGTCGCCTGCTTCCGCACCGGTGTCCGGGAGGCGGACATGGTGCTGCGCCCGGCGCGACGAGCGCTCTGGCGCTGAGTCGCCGTCTGAACGAGGCGTTTCTGATCTACGATCACTGTCATGCTCAGCTATCTCCGTAAGCGCTGGAACTACCTCCTGGCCAAGCTCAATCTGCGCCACGAGGAGACAGCCGATCCCAAGGTGCAGCTCGAACAGGCCATCTCCGAGGCCAAGGATCAGCACCGTCGCCTCCGCGAACAGGCGGCCAACGTGGTGGCCAATCAGAAGCAGACCGAGATGCGCATCAACGACGCGCTTGAAAAGCTCGAGAAGACCAATACCAACGCCCGCCAGGCCGTTCTGATGGCTGAGGAGGCCGCCGCCCGAGGCGATGCTGGGAAAGTCGATCAGTACACGTCGGCCGCCCAGCAGTTCGCCGACCGGCTCCTCGTTCTCGAGGAGGAGATCGAGAGCCTGAAGGCGATGCATTTCCAGGCCACCGAAGCCGCCGATCAGGCCAAGGCGGCCGTCAAGCAGAACGCACAAGTCCTCCAGAAGCGTCTGAGCGAGAAGTCGGCACTGCTGTCAAAGCTTGACCAGGCCAAGATGCAGGAGACGGTCAACTCGGCGATGTCGACCCTCAACGAATCGATCGGCGATGACGTCCCCTCCTTCGACGAGGTACGCACCAAGATCGAGGCTCGTTATGCGAAGGCCTCCGCGGTAGCTGAACTCAACGAGTCAGCGGTTGAGACCAGCATGCTCGAGATCGAAGAGGCGGCTCGATCCGTCGAAGCGGCTGCTCGGCTGAATCAGATCAAGGCCGATCTCGGAATCAACACCGCGCCGGCCCCCGAGGCGATCACCGAAGGCGAGATCGTCGACGATCCCGATACCGCCTGATCGGCGCCCGGCGCTCAGGCCGGAATCGTGACCAGATCGTCGGCGTGGATCACCACCGCCGGCGAACCAGCCGGCAATACATCACTGCGCNGTCCCGCAACGCGTCCGATCTCAGCACTGCCGTGGCGGGCCAGGCCCTTCGCGAACACCGAGCCTTCGGTGTCGACCACCTCNACGGGCGAACCCGGGTCGAACTCGCCGTCCACGCTGCGAACGCCGGCGGCGAGCAGCGACTTTCCTGTTTCGAGCGCTCGGCGTGCTCCCGTATCGACGACCACGCGTCCCTGAGCGACGACGGCAAAGGCAATCCAAAGCTTGCGAGCCGCGATCCGGGTCTCCCGTGAACGGACGGTCGTGCCGACCCCCGGGGCACCGGCGACGGCATCGGCAACGACATCCTCACGGGCGGCGTTCGCGATCACTGTGTCGACACCAGACCAGGAGGCGATCTTGGCGGCGGCGAGCTTGGAGGCCATACCGCCACTCCCCCGCACGGTTCCGGCCCCGCCGGCCATCGCCTCGGTCTGGGAATCGATCTCGTGAATCACCTCGATCAGCGACGCTGCGTGTTCGACGCGCGGGTCGCCGGTGAGTACTCCCTCGGTATCGGTGAGCAGGACGAGACGATCCGCGTCGACCAGATTGGCGACAAGGGCAGCGATGCGGTCGTTGTCGCCCCAGCGAATCTCATCATCGGCAATGGCGTCGTTTTCGTTGACGACCGGAACCACACCGAGCTCGAGGAGGCAGGTGAGTGTCTGGCGGGCATGCAGGTACTGAGCGCGAACAATGAAGTCGTGCGGGGTCAACAGCACCTGACCGGAGACGAGGCCATGGCTCGCCAACTCCGCCCGGTAGACCTCCATCAGCGCCAACTGGCCGACCGTGGCGACCGCCTGGAGNGTGACAGCATCGCTCGGGCGGTTCGCTCCGCCGAGGCCGAGTTCGGGAAGGCCGGCCGCGATCGCACCGGACGTGACGATCACAACATCGCTGCCGCTGGCCCGCAGTGCGGCCACTTCACGACAAAGCTTCGCGATCGTGCCCCGGTTGACGACGCCCTCATCGTCGGTGATCGACGAGGTCCCGATCTTGACAACGACGCGGCTCACTCGTCTTCCTCGTAGTCGAAGCTGAAGTCGCCGATGTGCACGGTGTCGCCGAACTGCACACCCGCCCGGCGTAACGCAGCGTCGACACCAAGCTGCGTGAGGCGCTGCTGGGCGAACTCCAGGGCCTCCTCGTTGGTGAGGTCGCTCAGTGCCACTGCCCGGAGCGCGGCACGACCGACCACATTCCACGAGCCATCGTCCAAGCGTTCGATCGAGACCTCGCTGCCCACCGGCCGGTGGATGGTGACGGCCTCTTCCTCGGGCGTGTTGAGGCGAGCCTCGCGGACGAGTTCGGTGAGCGCACCGAGCACCTGAGGCACGCCGGCGCGGGTGACGGACGAGACGACGAGACCGTCGAAGTCGTGCTCCGGGACCAGATCGGCGCGTGAGCCCACGACGAGACGCGGGCGATCGAGCAGGTCGGGACGGTACGAGCCCAACTCGGCGAGCAGCACGTCGAGCTGCTCTTGCGGCGTCACGCCGTCCCATGGGGCGAGGTCGAGCAGAACCAGCAGCACACGAGCCCGTTCGACATGCCGGAGGAACTGATGGCCGAGACCTTTGCCCTCCGCCGCGCCCTCGATGAGGCCCGGGATGTCAGCGAGCACCATCTCGAACTTGTCGTCCATCCGGACGACACCGAGGTTCGGCTCCAGCGTCGTGAACGGATAGTTGGCGATCTTGGGCTTCGCAGCCGACACCGAACTGATGAAGGTCGATTTGCCGACATTAGGAAAGCCGACGATAGCGACGTCGGCCATGAGCTTGAGTTCAAGGCGCAGCCAACGTTCCTCACCGTGCTCGCCCTGTTCGGCGAAGGACGGTGCCCGTCGCTTGTTCGACAGAAAGCGGGCGTTGCCACGGCCGCCCTCGCCGGCCTGAGCCGCCAGCCAGCGGTCGCCGTGGTGAAGGAGGTCGACAAGCGGTTCGCGGCTTGCATGATCAAGCACGACGGTGCCTTCCGGCACCTGCACTTCGAGATCTCTCCCACGCGCACCGTGCCGGTTGCTACCGGAGCCATGGCTCCCGTTCTCGCCTTTGCGATGAGGATGATCGCGAAAGGCCAGCAGCGACGCGACATTGCGATCGGCGACAAGCCAGATCGACCCGCCGTCGCCACCATCGCCGCCGTCAGGGCCGCCCTTGGCGACATGTGCTTCACGCCGGAACGCAACACAGCCGGCGCCACCGTCGCCGCCTTTGACGTTGATGTTGCACTCATCGACGAAGTTGGACACCCCGCAAGGCTACGGGCTGCCCGATGCGACGTGGGTCATTCGCCGCATGCGGGGGGCCGCCTAGGCTCGGCGCTCATGCAGTCCGAGCGGGACCTCACAGAGATCGAAGCAGCGTGGGGCACGACCATGAGGGGACACGCCGAGCAGGGTATCGAGCGTGCTCACGGCGACTCGCATGCGTCGGTTGCTCCGGGCAAGGCAATGGAACGGGAAGCCCGAGAGGCGGTCGAAGAGGCAACGCTGCGGCCAGGGGCAACCCGCTCACAGGGCGCCGGCGACCGACTCACGGAAGAAGCGCCCGACCAGACTCGCACCTGCTTTGAGCGAGATCGCGACCGGATCCTGCATGCTGCGTCATTTCGTCGACTCGCCGGGAAAACCCAGGTCTTCGTGTTTCCCGACGATCACCAACGCACTCGACTGACCCATGCGCTCGAGGTCACCCAGGTCGCCCGGTCAGTCAGTTGGGCGCTCGGGTTGAACGTGCCGCTCACCGAAGCGATCGCGCTCGGGCACGACTGTGGCCACGGGCCNGGTGGCCACGCCTCCGAGGACGCGCTCGCCCCNTACGTCGANGGNGGGTTCAACCATGCGGTCTGGGGTGCTGACGTCACCCTGAAACCGCTCAACCTCTGCTCGCAAACACTCGACGGCATCCGAAACCACTCCTGGTCGCGTCCGGCACCGCAGACCCCCGAGGGAGAGGTCGTCTCGTGGGCTGACCGCATCGCCTACGTCTGCCACGACTTCGAGGACGCAGTGACGGCTGGCGTCGTGCGAGCGAACGACCTGCCCGACGAGGTCCGATCGTTCTGCGGTACGTCTCGTCGCACCCAACTGGCGGGTTTCATCGGATCGATGATCGAGGCAACGGAGCGCACCGGGTTGATCGGCATGACCCCGCCGGGAGCGTCGGCGCTTTCGGCGTTCCGAGCGTTCAACTACGAGAACATCTACCTCCGAGACGAGTCGCGCGATCAGGCCCATCGGGTCGTCACCGTGCTCCAAGCGCTGGTCGAACACCTGAGCGCAGATCCGGCCCGTCTGCCAGCACGGATGCTCACCGACGACAGCGAGGCCGGTGTGCGGCATGCGGCGGTGCGATGGGTCGCCGGCATGACCGATCGCTATGCGATCAACTGTGCCCAGGACTGGTTGGGCTTTGATGCCGAGGCTCTCCCCCGCGGTATCGACGCGCCGGGCTAGGCACGCCGACGACACCGGGCTCGAGCCCTCGAAAACGACAAACGCCTTCGCCGAAGCGAAGGCGTGGTGCCGGGATCGACCNTGCTCAGTTGGGCAGGACGTCGACCAGCTTGCGGCCCTTACGGGAGCCGAACTTCACCACGCCGTCGGCCTTGGCGAACAGCGTGTCGTCGCCGCCGATACCGACGTTCTCACCCGGGNGGAACTTGGTGCCGCGCTGACGGACGATGATCGAGCCAGCGGTCACGACGGTGCCGTCGTAGACCTTGACACCGAGGCGCTGGGCGTTGGAGTCACGCCCGTTCTTGGTGGAGCCGCCACCCTTAGTCTTCGACATGGTTGATCAGCCCTTCGTGATACCGGTGATCTCGATGGTGCTCAACGCTGCGCGATGGCCCCAACGCTTCCGGTTGTTCGACTTGTTCTTGTAGACGAACCCGTTGATCTTCGGGCCCTTGACATCGTCGACGATGCGAGCGGNGACGGACGCGNCGGACAGCTGATCCGGGGTCGCGAGCACGGTGTCGCCGTCGACGACGAGCACGGCGGGAAGGGTCAACTCGGCGCCAGGCTCGCCGGCACGGTCGACCTCGAGGGTCTGGCCCTCTTCCACGCGGTACTGCTTGCCGCCGGTTTTGACTACTGCGTACATAGGTACCTCAGGCTAGCGGGTCGGTGTGGAAATCCGGCCCGAGGAGCGGGCCGAATTCCCCGGGACGGCATCAGTCGAGAATGCCGTCGATCATGACGTGGCCACGGCCATCACAGGAGTCACACGCCGTCGTGACGGACTCGAGAAGCCCCTCGCCGATGCGTTTGCGAGTCATTTCGACCAGGCCGAGTTCGGAGATGTCGAAGACCTGGGTGCGGGTCTTGTCGCGGGCCAACGCCTGACGGAAGGTCTTGATGACCTCGTCCCGGTTCTTGGCGACCTCCATATCGACGAAGTCGATGACAATGATGCCGCCGATGTCGCGCAGCCGCAGCTGGTTGGCGACCTCCTCGGCTGCTTCGAGGTTATTGCGGAACACCGTCTCTTCGAGCGACGACTTGCCGACGTTCTTGCCGGTGTTGACGTCGATCACCGTGAGCGCCTCGGTGCCTTCGATGATCAACGATCCGCCGCCCGGCAGCCAGACTTTGCGGTCGAGCGCCTTGCGGAGCTGCTCGTCGATGTGTTGCCGCTCGAACAGGGGCAGCCCTTCGACGTCTTCGTCGTAGTACTCGATGCGATCAGCGAGCGCCGGGGTGATCGCCTCGACATAGCCCTTGACCTCTTCGTAGAGCTCCTTGTCGTCGATGATCACGCCGCGGAAGTCCTTGGTGAACTCTTCCCGGATGATCCGCACTGCCGCTTCGGGCTCTCGGTAGAGCAGCGCTGGGGCCTTGGTCGACTTCGAGAGCTTCTCGATGTCGTCCCATTGAGCGAGGAGGCGAGCCACGTCGGCCTTGATCTCCTCGGCAGTGACGTTCTCGGCCGCCGTTCGAACGATCACACCGTGCTGTTTCGGCTTGGCCTTGTCGAGAATGTTGCGGAGGCGTTTACGTTCACCGTCGGGCAGCCGCTTGGAGATGCCGTAGGTCGAACTGTTCGGCACGAGCACGACGAACCGGCCCGGGAGCGAGACCTCCTGGGTGAGACGGGCACCCTTGTGGGCGATCGGGTTCTTGGTGACCTGGGTAAGAATCGATTGCTTGGCCTTGAGGACGTCCTCGATACGGGGCTGCTTTCCGCCTCGCTTCTCGCCCTTGCCTCCGCTGTCGAGATCATCGGCGTCGTACTGGACATCGCCGGCATAGAGCACGGCGTTCTTGGGCGTGGCGATGTCGACGAACGCGGCTTCCATGCCGGGCAGGACGTTCTGGACCCGTCCGAGGTAGATGTTGCCGTGGATCTGGCTGATGTCGTCGGCAGGACGCGAGACCTGATGCTCGACCAGTTTGCGTCCCTCGAGGGTTGCGATCTGGGTGGCCTTGGGGCCGACATGGACACACATGAGATAACGGCCGACGGCCTTGCCCTTACGGGTGCGACCACGCCGACGCTTCAGCGTCTTTTCGTCAAGTTCGACCGCGTCGCCGGAGGTGATGGCCTCGACGGGTGTCGGACGGCCACCCTGCCTTTGCTGGCCACCCCGGTTGTTCTGGTTCTGGCCATTCTGGTTTTGGCCGCCGCCACCCTGGCCGCCACGGCCACGACCACGGCCACCGCGCCGGCGTCGACGCTTCTTGGGCTGGCCGTCACCGCCCTGGTTCTGCGCGCCATCGCCGCCGTTCTGGCGATTCTGGTTGCTTTGATCGCTATTGCCGCCATTGCCCTGTGGGGCGGGGCGGGAATCGCCGATCTTGGGGGCCGGACGGCTGTCGCCGATCTGCGGCTTGGACTCAGTGGAGGACGAGCCTCCCTGGCTTGCGCCTCCGCCGCTCTGGCGGCTGGGGGTGTCGTTCTGGGCCTGTTCGTCGGCCATGGTGTTCGTCTTTCGTCGTAGACGCCGCGGCGGAGATCATGCGACCCCCACCGGTGCGGACGCGGCTGCGGCGACACTCATTGGGTCGTGGCGCTCGCCGTCGTCGGTGGTAATCCATTGGTGAACCCGGAGGACTCGTGGCTCGTTGAGCAAGGGCTCGGCGAGCGGGGGGTCGAGGACTGACAGGAGCTCGGTGACCCGAACCGCACGGGGTTGGGTCCCGAGTTCAGCGATCAGCCGTACTCCGTTTTCGAGCGGCTGATCGACGGTCAAGCCAAACACGAGGGGGCGGATGTCGTCGGTGACTTCCTTGCCCTTGCGTTCGCGCGTGATCATGAGTTCGTCCGCCGCAAGGGCTGCGTCGATCGCAGCTTGCGCCGTGGACTCATCAACGTTGCGGACGTCGATCTGCCAGGTGCACGAGGTGACTGCCTGCTGCAGCGACGGCATCCGGCGGTCGACAACGACCACTCCGGTTGCGGTCATGCCCACCGGCAGCTGAGCACTGAGGTGGGTGGTGAGCCCCGCGAGATCGAGATCTGCTCCCTGTTCGGGATCAAGATCGACATCGAGGTACTCCCCCTCGGACTCATGGCCGGTGGAAAGCGCGAGGCCGAACGAGAGCTTCGGGCGAGGGGTGAACCCCTCGCTGTAGGCGACGGGGAGGTTGGTCCGGCGCAGCGCACGTTCCCAGATCCGAGCCACGTCGCGATGCGACGTGAACCGGATCTTGCCGTGCTTACTGAACGCGATTCGCAACCTCACGAGCCACCGACTCCGATCGGCTTGCTGGTCTGCAGTGTGACGGGAACCGCTCCGCCAGCGGACAGGTCGACGCCCGTTCCCTGGCTTCCGCCCGCAGGCGGCGTGGCTGATGCCACCACGTGTTCGATCCCGTAGCCGGTGCACGCGCCGCAGTCGTAGCACGGTGTCCACCGGCAGTCCTCGAGGCCGAGTTCCTCGAGCGCATCACGCCAGTCCTGCCACAGAAAATCCTTGTGGAGACCGGCTGAGAGGTGATCCCAGGGGAGCACCTCGTCTTCGGTGCGGTGCCGATACACGTACCACTCAACATCGAGACCGTTGGCGGCAAGCGCCTCGAGCCAGAGGTCGATGGAGAAGTGTTCAGACCACTCCTGGAATGTGCCGCCGTGGCGCCACACGTATTCGATCACGGCACCGAGTCGTCGGTCGCCACGGCTGGTGATGCCTTCGGCGAGCGATGCCCGGGTGTCGTGCCACTTGAGCTGCACACCCTTGGTGCCGCGCAGGTCGTTCTTGAGCAGCTCCACCTTGCGGCGAAGCTCTTCCTCGGTGTTCTGCCCGAACCACTGGAACGGGGTCTGCGGCTTCGGAACAAAGCCGCCGACCGAGACGGTGACCGAGGCAGAGGAGTTGTACTTCTTTCCCAGCTCGACACAGTTGCGACCGAGTTCGGCGATGCCGAGGGTGTCGTCGTCGGTCTCGGTGGGGAGACCCGTGAGGAAGTACAGCTTCATGCGACGCCAGCCCTGGCTGTAGGCCGATTCGACGGCGCCGTAGAGGTCTTCTTCACGGATGAGCTTGTTGATGACCTGACGCATGCGCCAGGAGCCGGCTTCGGGGGCGAAGGTGAGGCCGGTGCGACGGGCCCGCTGGAGTTCGGCAGCGATACCGACGGTGAAGGCGTCGACTCGCAGCGATGGCAGCGCCACCGACACCTGGCCCACGCCTTGATCGGAAACGGTGTCGGCGACGACCTTCTCGATCCCGGAGAAGTCGGCGGTGGAAAGCGACGTGAGCGACACCTCGTCGTACCCGGTGCGCTGGAGGCCCTCAGATATCATGCGACTGACCTGCTCGGCCGGGCGCTCGCGAACCGGACGGGTGATCATGCCCGCCTGGCAGAAGCGGCACCCGCGCGTGCAACCACGGAAAACTTCGACAGCGAGGCGATCGTGGACGACCTCGGTCATCGGGACGAGCTGCTGCTTGGGATACGGCCAATCGGCGAGGTCGGCGACGGTGCGCTTTTCGACCTTCTCGGGCACGTCGGGGTACCGGGGATTCACGGCGGCGAGGAACTCGCCGTCGTATTCGACCTCGTACATCGATGGGACATAGACGCCCTCGATCTTCGAGAGCTCTCGGAGCAGGCCCTCTCGGGTGCCGGCGTTCTTGCCGTTGCGCTTCCACTCGCCGACGAGGTCGGTGATGTCACCGATGACTTCTTCGCCGTCGCCGAGCACGACCAGGTCGACGAAGTCGGCGATCGGTTCGGGGTTGTAGGTGCAATGACCACCGACTGCGATGAGTGGATCAGCATCGGCACGCCGAGCCGAGTGGATCGGCACGCCGGCAAGATCGATGCAGTTGACGAGGTTCGTGTAGGTCAACTCGGCCGAGAGATTGAAGGCGATGATGTCGAACTCGCCAGCCGGTTTGTGGGTGTCGACCGAGAACAAGGGCAGGCCCTCACGGCGCAAGAGCTCTTCCATGTCGACCCAGGGGGCGTAGGAGCGCTCGGCAGCGGCATCGGGGCGTTCGTTGATGATCTCGTAGAGGATCTGGAGTCCGGCGTTGGGCAACCCGATCTCGTAGGTGTCCGGGTAGGTGAACAGCCACGAGGTCTTGTCGGGCCCGTGTTCGGGAGTCTGCATGCCGTCCTCACACCCGATGTAACGCGCTGGCTTTTGCACTTGAGGCAGGAGGGGCTCAAGGCGGGGCCAGAGATCGGTGGAGGGGGCGCCGGACGGCATCGTGACAGGCTATCGGCGCGCTCCGATCGCCCGGTGAATCCACGGTCGGGGTCCGGAGGCAGTCATCACCTGTCGGGCTCACCCATCCCCCGTGCGTCCCGTGGGGCGCGATCTGCGAATCGACAGATGCTGGTTCAGGCTCGGACGTAGTCGAAACGGCGGCGGTAGACACCCAGAATCAGACCGATCGCGATCATCGAGGTGAGCATCGACGATCCGCCGTACGACACGAACGGCATCGGAATACCCGTGACCGGCATCATCCCCATCGTCATTCCGGCGGACTGGAAGACCTGGAACACGAACATCGACATCACGCCCACCGCCATCAGACGGTCGAACTCGTCAGAGGCCCGGACAGCGACCCGCCAGATCCGCACGACGACCACGGCGAACAACACGAGCAGGATCGCAGCGCCACGAAAGCCGAGCTCCTCCCCCGCCACCGAGAAGATGAAGTCGGTCTGCTGTTCGGGCACAAGGTTCGAGCTGGTCTGTGTGCCCTGGAACAAGCCGGTCCCGGTCAGCCCCCCGTTGCCGATGGCGATCTGGGATTGCTCGGCGTTATAGGCGACCCGTACGGCGTCGGCGCCCAGCTCGGCGACGGCCTCGTCATCAAGCACGAAGACCGTCAATCGGTCCTTCTGGTAGTCCTCGAGCACGTCGGAGGTGAAGATCATCGTGATCGCCGTGATCGCAGCAAGCACGAGGAGCAAGATGAGCCGCATCGAGATGTTGCTCATCATGATCATCACGGCAGTAACGACGATGTACACGAGCACCGTGCCGAGGTCGGGCTGCAACAGGATGAGGCCGATCGGTACCCCGGCCAAGAGCAGACCAGCCGCCATGCGCTGAAACCCGACACGGTCTCCGGAGAACACGGTTGCGAGCGTGACGATGAGCACGAGCTTGCCGGGTTCCGACGGCTGGAACGTGAAGCCGCCGATTCGATACCAGGCTTGGGTGCCGTTGATATCCGCGCCGAAAAGCAAGATGCCGAGGAGCAAGCCGAGCGTACTGATGTAGGCGACACTCACGAGGCTCCGGATTCGTTCGATGTTGATCAGCGCAGCGAACAGACCAAGGCCGGCGCCCACAACCGCAAAGAACACCTGCCGAGTGAGGAACGATGTATCGGCTGGATCGAGTTCGGTGGCGGGACCCCGGGTGGCTGAGTAGACCAGCAGTGCACCCATCGCCGTGATCGCCATGACCGAAAGGATCAGGAGCGGGTCGACGACGAACCACCATGGGTCACGCTCTTCGCGGAAACGACCGCCGGCGGCAGGGAACGTGGTCACCCGTTCACCCCTTCGCCGGTCGCCGTCTGGCCGTCGTCGTCGATCAAACCGAGGGCGTAGCGGGCCGTCTCGTTGAGTGACCGGGCGACGGGCACGGTGTCGGTGGCAAGGTGTTCGAAGATTGCCGCGGCGACCGGCGCCGCTGACGCGCTGCCGAACCCGGACTCCTCCATCACAACCGAGAGCGCCACCTCGGGCACCGTGTCAGGCGCGACCGCGGATCCCGGGCGGTAGACGGGGCCGTACGCAGCGAACAACGACGTATCGGCCTTCAAGTCGACCTCGGCGGTGCCGGTCTTGCCGGCGACCGGCCAGTTCCACACGTTGAAGTCGGCCTGCCCGAAGACGCGGGTCGCGGTACCTCCGGTGTCCATCGTGGCACCGAGCAGGCCCTCCTCAATGGGTGCCTGAAACTCCTCGGGGATCTCCAAGTCGCGCAACACGCGGGGCCCGAACTCCCGCACCATCTCCCCGTCAGGATCGGTGACTCGCACAGCCACATTCGGCTGATGAAGCGCACCGCCGTTGCCGAAGGTCGCATAGGCGTTCGCCAATTGCAGCGGCGTGACCAGCAGCTCACCCTGACCGATCGAGAGGTTGATGGTGGCACCGGCGAACCACTGGCTCCCATCGACAGCAAACACGCCGGCATCGAACTGACGGTCGTAATAGTCACGATCGGGGACGGCCCCGGAACGCTCGTACGGGACCTGCAAACCCGAATCGCTGCCCAAACCGAGCTGACGCGCCCACAGCTGGATTCCCTCGTCGGGACGAAGACCGTCCTCGTCAGGCGCGCTCGAACGGGTCCAGAAACCCTCGCCAGCGATCTCGTAGAAGTAGGTGTCGCTCGAGACCCGCAGCGAAGCCGGGAGATCGACCTGACGGCCCCCGCCGGTGTAGGGGCTGCTGAAGAGACACGTACTCGATTCCTCGAAGCAGTTCGAGTACGTGTAGGTGCCCGTGTCGAGATAGAGGTCGGTCGGCCGTCGAAGACCCGCGTCGCCGAGCACGCCCTCCTGCAGCGCAGCGAGCGCAGTGATCAGCTTGAACGTCGAACCCGGCGCATACGTGCCCTGGATCGCTCGGTTGAGGATCGGCGAGAAGTTGTCCTCCGATGTGAGCTCGCGGAATTGGGTGGCGGTGATGCCGTTGACGAAATCCGCCGGTTCGTAGGTCGGGAACGACGCCATCGCCAACAAATCACCGTTTCGGGGGTCGATGGCGACAACGCTGCCTGCTGCTGCGACGTTCGGCGGAGCCCCCTCCTGCGGGGTACGCGATCGGGCGGCAGCGAGGCCGGTCGTGAGTTCCTGTTCGGCGAGCGCTTGTAGATCGAGATCGATCGACAGCCAGACATCGTTTCCCGGGACCGGCGGCACGTAGTCGTATTCGCGCACAACCTTGCGGCTGGCGTCGACCTCGATGAAGCGGGTGCCGGGCACGCCGCGCAGTTCATCCTCGAAGATGAGTTCGACGCCGGTCTTCCCGATCTCGTGGTTGAGCTGGTACGTCTTCGCGTCCGNGTCGTCCGGATCGATCAGCTGGTTGCGGGCTTGCCACTCGGTTCGGGTGATTGGGCCGACATAGCCGAGCAGATGCGCGGCCGTCGTGCCGAAGGGATAGCTCCGCACGGTGCGCTGCACGACGTTCACGCCGGGAAACTGATCTTGGCGTTCGCCAAGAAACACGAGCAGCTCGGGGTTGACGTCGACTGCGACGGGTACCCGCTCGAACGGACCGTAGGAACGGTCGCCGTATTGGTCGACGATGTCTCCGACCTTGGTGAGTCGCCCCGAGCGACTGATGGCGATGGCGAGTCGCAGGAACATCTCGTCGCGCTGGACCGGGTCGAGGTCGTCGACGATNCCGCGGTCGATCGTGACCACCTCAACGACCTTGTTGTCGACGATGACCCGGCCGTTGCGGTCGAGGATGCGGCCCCGCGGTGCCTCTTCGTAGACCTCTTCGAGCACGTTGGTCTGGGCCCGCTGCTGGAGTTCCTCGCGCTGAGCCTCGAGTCCTTGCAGGTACCACAGCCGGGCGACGAGCCCGCCGAACAAAACGAGGGCGATGAAGGCAAAGACCCGCATTCGGAGGGCGCCGTCGGTCATCGACGATCAACCTCCGCAGCGAGCGCCCACGCCATGATCGGAGCGGCGATCGGCGCGAGCACGGCATTGGACGCGCCAACGACGAGGGCGATCACGATCAGATCGGCGGAGATCAGGCCGCCCTCCCCCACGATCGCGCCGAGCAGCGCATAGCCGATCACGCTGGCGGCACTGCCGACGGCGACCACACCGATGAGCTGGGTCCGAGTGTCGTGGAACAGTCCCTCATTGAGCGTGGCGACGACATACGCAACCACGGCGAAGACGACCGCCGAGACACCGAGGGGAGTCGGCAGGTAGACGTCCCACAGCAGGCCAGCGACAAAGGCGATGACCGGGCCCCGTTCGGGGCCCACGAAGAACGCCGCGACCACGGCGACNAGGGCAAGGAGCTCCGGNGCGACGCCGAAGATCCGCACGTCGACGAANACCGNCAGTTGGATGACGAGCGCCACGACGAAGACGATGCCCAGCCGAACCGGGGTGTTCACGANCCCTCCCCNGCGGAGGTCGTGGTGGTGAGCGGAATCGACGTGCTCGGGACGGGCTCGTCGAGNGGNACTTGGTCGACACCCTCGGCGAGCAGCACCGAGACGAAGCCGAGGTCGGTGATGTCGTTCGCGAGGGCGACGCGAACGTGCATGGTGAGCATGTCCTCATCGCCAGGCAGGACCTCAACGATTCGGCCGAGCGGAATTTCTGACGGGTAGCGACTCGTCGCCGCCGTGACGACAACGGTGTCGAGCGCTGGCAGCAGCGACTCGTTGCCATCCTCGGGCCATTCCAAGCCGGTATCGACGATGAAGATCGACGGATCGTCGGGGTCGACGTGGCCGAGACCGACCTCGTCGGTGTCGGCGAGTCGCACGCCGACGATCAGATCGGTGTCGGTGAGCAGCAGCACGGCCGAGGTGGTTGCGTCGACGCGCTCGACCCGACCGACAAGCCCTGCGTTCGTGATCACGGCCATGCCATTGCGCACGCCGTCCTGGCTCCCTCTGTCGATCGTGATGACGTCGTCGTCGAAGTTTCCGACCCCACCTCGAACCACGGNCGCCGTCACCCGGNCGAGGTCGGGGCGAACGTCGACGCCGGTCGCGGCGCGCAGCCGGTCGAACTCTGCTCGCTCGGCCTCGACCGCCAGCTCGTTGCCTTCGAGTTGCTGGATTCGCTCGGTGAGCAGACGGTTCTGCGCTTCGAGATCGTCATAGTCAAAGACGGCGTTCCACGCATCGGAGAACGGCGAGACGATTGCGCCCGCCACCTCGGTGATCGGGTGCAGGAGGTCGCGAACAAGCCGTTGCGCTGTTCCGAGCGGGCCGAAGCTGCTGAGATCAAGCGAGAGCAGGGTGATCGCCGTCAACACCAGCAGGATCATGCGGTGTCGGGATTTCCCGATGGAGCGCTGGGTCAGCGCCATGGTGCGACGACTAGAGCTCGCCCGAGCTCAGGACCACACCGCGCAGCGCTTCGAACTCCTCCAGCACCTGGCCCGAGCCGGTCGCGACCGCGTACAGCGGATCCGAGGCGATCCGGATCGGCATGCCGGTTTCGTCATGGAGGCGATCGTCGATGCCCTTGAGCAGCGCACCGCCACCGGCGAGGGTGATGCCACTGTCCATAATGTCGGCCGCAAGTTCGGGGGGAGTCTTGTCGAGGGTCGACTTCACAGCGTCGCAGATCGCCGCGACGGGCTCATCGAGGGCCTCGCGGATGTCGTTGGTGGAAACGACGATCGTGCGGGGCAGACCGCTGACGAGGTCGCGGCCGCGAACTTCGGCCCGGATCTCACGCTCGAGCGGCCACGCCGTGCCGAGCTGCATCTTGATCTCCTCAGCCGTTCGCTCACCGAGCGCGAGGCTGAACTCCTTCTTGATGTACTGAATGATCGCATCGTCGAGCTCATCACCGCCGACTCGCGCCGATTGGCTGGCAACCACGCCGCCAAGTGAAATCACGGCGACCTCGGTGGTGCCACCACCGATGTCCACGATCATGTTGCCGGTCGGGTGCTGGACCGGGAGACCGGCGCCGATCGCTGCCGCCATCGGCTCTTCGATGATGTAGGCAGGCTTGCGGGCGCCAGCGAACTCGGCGGCCTCTTGAACCGCTCGCTGCTCAACACCGGTGATGCCCGACGGAACGGCGATGACCATGCGGGGCTTGGCCCACTTGCGCTGATGCACCTTCTGGATGAAGTAGCGGAGCATCTTCTCGCAGATCTCGAAGTCGGCGATGACACCGTCCTTCAGGGGGCGGATCGCCTGGATGTTCGAGGGTGTGCGGCCGATCATCCGCTTGGCCTCAAGCCCGACCGCAAGCGGCCGCCCGTCGTTGGTGTTGATGGCAACCACCGATGGTTCGTCGAGAACGATGCCTTCGCCACGCACGTACACGAGCGTGTTGGCCGTGCCGAGGTCGACGGCCATGTCCCGTCCGATGACGGCGCCAAAGCTCGAAAGCAGGGAGTCTGCAACCATGAGAGTGCCTCGAGTCGAGGGGAACGGGAGCGGGTGTGCGGCAGCGGAAGCCGCCGGCTTCCACCACATGGGACGGAAGTCTACGCCGGAAAGGTCACCAAACTGCAACAGTCCGACGGGCCGTGTCCATCCGACTACGGAACGTGAAATCTCTCGCGCGTTGGGCGCGCTCTCTCGCTGGATCTCGTCCGATCCCGACCGAGGTCAGCCCAGTTCGGGGAAGAAGATGCCGATCTCGCGGGCCGCCGACTCCGCGGAGTCGGAACCGTGGATCAGATTTTCGGTGAACGCGGTGCCGAAATCGCCGCGAATCGTGCCGGGAGCGGACGTCATCGGGTTGGTGGCGCCCATCATCTCGCGAACGGTCTCCCAGGTTCCCTCCGGGCCCTCGATAACAGCGACGAGGCGCCGGACCGCGGCTCATGAAGGCGACCAGGTCGTCGTAGAAGCCCTTGCCGACATGCTCCTCGTAGTGACGAGCGAGCGTGTCGGCATCGAGCGTGCGCAGCTCGGCGGCAACAATCGAGAACCCCTTGGTCTCGAAACGGCTGAGGATCTGGCCGACGAGGCCTCGTTCGACGGCGTCGGGCTTGCAGATGATGAACGTGCGATTCATGGCTGCGAGGCTATCGGTGAGCTGACACGGCTCGACGTTCGTTCGGCCAGTGCCCGACGACAGGTCTAGAGATCTTCGGCGAGGGTACGCACGATGCCGACGACCGGATTCGAACCGGCGACGACGATCAGATCGTCGTCCTCGGCCTGGTTGTAGACGTGATCGAACGCCGACTCGACGTCGAAGACGGCGTCGGCCTGACCGCCGGCCTCCCGCACCGCATCAGCGAGCGTCTCTGCGTCCACGCCGCGAGCAGTGGGCGCCGTGCATGTCGCAACCAACTGGTAGTTCGCCACCTGCAACGCGCGGGCGACGTCGACAGGCACTCGCCCGTCTTGCATCCCGAGGACGAGGTAGCGACGGCCGCCCTGGCCGAAGTCGTCGGCAATCGACTCGGCAAGCGCCGTAGCCCCCGGCACGTTGTGTGCAGTATCGACCACGATCGTGGGGCTGCGGTGAACGACCTCGAGACGGCCGGGGACGATAATCGTGCCGAAGGCCTCCTCGACGACATCGTCGGGCAGCGGCGAATCGAAGAATTCCTCGACGGCCGTGAGCGCCAACGAGGCATTCTCGGCTTGGTGGGCTCCATGCAACGACATGAACACCTCNTCGTAGAGGCCCCGTGGCGTGCGCACGCCGAGCAGTCGGCCGCCGACAGCGAGGCGATCGTCGGTGAGGTCGAATGCCTCACCGCGAATGACGGCTTGTGCGGGCCCCTCGTCGAGAAAGATCGGGTGCAGTGACGCATCGAGTTCGCCGAGCACCAGGGTGGACGCAGGCTCGATGATGCCTGCCTTTTCGGAGGCGATGGCTCGACGCCACTCCCCTTCTCCTGAGGTGTGGTCGAGCCCGATGTTGGTGACGACAGCCACCTGTGCGGACACGACATTGGTGGCGTCGTAGCGGCCGAGCATGCCGACCTCGACGATCGCNACGTCGACCGCCTCGTTGGCGAATTCCAGCAGNGCGGCAGCGGTGACGGTCTCGAACCAGGTCATGGGTTCACGACCGCTCGCCTCGATCGCCGTGAGGACGGTGCCGATGGCCTCACCGAACGCGTCGGCACTGATCGGCTCGCCACCGAGGCGGATACGTTCGACGACCGATTCGAGGTGGGGGCTGGTGTAGGTGCCGACCCGAAGCCCCATCGCCTGGAGCAGCGACTCCATCAGGCGGGTGGTCGAGCCTTTACCGTTGGTGCCGGTGATGTGGATCACCGGATAGGCCTGCTGCGGATCGCCGAGCAGGCTCATCAGCTGCTGCATGGGCNCAAGCGTGAGGCCGTCGATTGCGCCGGCCCGCGGAACGGTCTCGTAGTTGATCAGCGCATCGAGCCGAGCGAGCGCCTCGTCGAACTCCACGGGGCGCTAGCTGGCGCGGCGGTCGGAGCCGAGCGTGACAACCTCGGGAGCGACGTCGTCGTCGACCACGCACTCGCGCGTGACGACAACCTTGGTGACGTCGTCGCGGCCAGGGATGTCGTACATCGTCTCCAGGAGGGTTTCCTCGAGGATCGACCGCAGGCCCCGGGCGCCGGTGTTTCGCTTGATTGCCTCTTCGGCGATTGCGTCGAGTGCCTCGGGCATGAACTCGAGCTCGACGTTCTCGAACTCGAAGATCTTGCGGTACTGCTTCACGAGAGCATTGCGCGGCTCGGTGAGAATTTCGACGAGCGCATCAGGTTCGAGGTGGTTGACTGCGCCGACGACCGGCATACGGCCGATGAACTCGGGGATCAGGCCGAATTTGGCGAGATCCTCGGGCTTGACGTCGCTGAAGATTGCACCAAGGTCCTTGTCTTCCGGGCGGCGGATATCCGCACCGAAACCAACGCCCTTCGCGCCAATTCGATTCTCCACGATCTTCTCAATGCCGGCGAAGGCGCCGCCACAGATGAACAGCACGTTGGTGGTGTCGATCTGCAAGAACTCCTGATGCGGGTGCTTGCGGCCACCCTGGGGCGGCACGGCAGCCGACGTGCCCTCGAGGATCTTGAGCAGGGCTTGCTGCACGCCTTCGCCCGACACGTCACGCGTGATCGACGGGTTTTCGCTCTTGCGGGCGACCTTGTCGATCTCGTCGATGTAGATGATGCCGGTCTCCGCTTTCTTGACGTCGTAGTCGGCGGCCTGAATCAGCTTCAGCAGGATGTTCTCGACATCTTCGCCGACATAGCCGGCCTCGGTGAGGGCGGTGGCGTCGGCGATCGCAAACGGCACATTGAGCATGCGGGCGAGGGTCTGGGCCATCAAGGTCTTGCCGCAGCCTGTCGGGCCGATCAACAAGATGTTGGACTTCGACAGCTCGACCTCACCATCGAGGCTGTTCCCCAGCTCAACGCGCTTGTAGTGGTTGTAGACCGCAACGGANAGGATCCGCTTCGCCTGATCCTGTCCGACGATGTAGTCGTTCAGGAAGGCATAGATCTCGCGAGGCGATGGCAGCTCACCGAGCGAAATGTCGGAGGTGTCGGCGAGTTCTTCTTCGATGATCTCGTTGCAGAGATCAATGCACTCGTCGCAGATGTAGACGCCGGGGCCGGCGATCAGTTTCTTGACCTGCTTTTGCGACTTCCCGCAAAACGAGCACTTCAGGAGTTCTCCACCCTCACCGAANTTGGCCACGCAGTCGCCCCCCTCAGACTTCAGCTGATGGCCGTGATCGGCCCGCTGTTATCCACCACATTACGCGTTTCGATGACCTCATCGATGATCCCGTACTCCTTTGCCTCGTGCGCGGTCATGACGAAGTCACGATCGGTGTCGGCGGAGATCTTCTCGACGGTCTGGCCGGTGTGATGAGCCAGCACCTCTTCGAGGCTGGATTTCATTCGCTGGATCTCAGCGGCGATGAGCTCAATGTCGGACGCCTGCCCCTGTGCGCCGGCGTAGGGCTGGTGGATCAGGATGCGAGCGTGCGGGAGTGCCAGACGCTTGCCTTTGGCTCCGGAGGCGAGCAGGACTGCGGCGGCAGACGCGGCCTGGCCGAAACAGATCGTCGTGATGTCGGGCTTGATATAGGACATCGTGTCGTAGATCGCGAACAGGGNGTTGATGTCGCCGCCCGGACTGTTGATGTACAGGTTGATGTCCTTGTCGGGGTTCTCCGACTCAAGATGCAGCAGCTGGGCGCAGATCAGGTTGGCGATCTGATCGTCGATCGGCGTGCCGATGAAGATGATGTTCTCCTTCAGCAGCTTCGAGTAGAGGTCGTAGCCGCGCTCACCGCGGTTGGTCTGCTCAACGACGGTGGGGACGAGATAGTTGCGGGGGTTGATGTCCATACCTGTCACTCTTCCTCTTCTGAGTCCTCTTCGGCACCGCGGGCGGGGAATTCCAGAGCCTCACGATCGATGGCCTCGCCATCCTCGTCGACGAGTTCGACATTGTCGGTGAGCCATTCCATGGCGGCCTGCTTGGCGAGATCGGCGCGAAGTGCAGAGATCTGACCGACCTCGGCGAGCCGAGCCTTGAGTTCGTCAGGGTCCTGACCGCTCGGGCCAGCCATCTCGGCAATGACTTCATCGATGCGGTCGTCGTCGGGGACCAGCCCCTGGAGATCAGCGACCGAACGAAGCGCGAGATCGACTTTGACGGCCTGCTCGGCAGGCTCACGGAATTCCGCAGCCAACGTCTCGGCGGTCTGGCCGACCGCGTCGAGGTACGCACCGACGTCCATCCCCTGCTGCTGCAGGCGCTGGACAAGATCCTGAATGCGAGCGTTGATCTCGTTTTCGATCATTGACTCCGGGATCTCGTCGGTGACGAGCGCAGCGAGCGCCTCGGCGGTGTTTTGCTGCACCGCCATGTTGGCCTGCTGGATCCGCATCGTGTTCATGCGGTCGGCCATGTCGGCGCGGAGATCCTCGACCGTCTCGAACTCGGAGTTGGCCTTGGCGAACTCGTCGTCGAGGTCGGGAAGGACGGCTTCCTTGACCTCCTTGACGGTGATCGAGAACTGCAGCGGCTCTTCTTCTTCGGGATCCGGGTGGTCGGCGGAGAACTCGACCTCGTCGCCGGCGGAGACACCCCGGAGGTTCTCGTCGATCTCGGGCACGACGGCACCCGAACCGAGCAGATAGTCGTAGTCAGTCGTGGTGAGACCGGGGACGGGCTCGTCACCGTGGGTTGCCTCAATGTCGATCGTGACGTGGTCTTCGTCAGCGGCAGCCCGCTCGACGACGGACAGCTCGGCGAAGTTGCGACGCAGGTTGTCGATCTGCTCGTCGATCTCTTCGGCACTAGCGACCGGGTTCGGGATCTCGACCCGCAGACCGTCGTAGCCGGCAGCGCTGACGGAGGGCCGGATTTCGACGACAGCGTCGAACTGCACGGGGCCGTCCTCCTGGCCACCGGTGATCTCAATCTCCGGCGGCGCGACGACGTCGACGTCGTGCTCGATCACGGCCTGGGCGTAGTACTCGGGCATCGCCTCGCGCAGGGCCTCTTCGCGGCCGACTGCGCTACCGAACTGCGCCTCGAGCAGGCGACGCGGCGCCTTGCCGGGACGGAAGCCCGGCATGCGGACCTCTTTCGCAATGCGCTTGAACGCAGCGTCGACGGCGACATCGAATGTTTCTTCGTCGACTTCAACCGAGAGCTTCACCCGGTTGTCGTCGAGGGTCTCCACAGTGCTCTTCATCGGGTCGCAGCCTAACGGGATGGGGTGACGCTCCGGTCCGGCGATGACCACCGACAACACTGGCGACCCAAAGACGTTTCGTCCCGCTCCCACCCGATGTTCATCGCAGACCCGGAGAACGAGATCAGCCAGCCTTCGAGGGCAACGAGCGACGTGCAGATAACCCGACGCGACAGCATGACGGCGACGCCGCTACCCTGACCTCACTCGCGGGTGTAGTTCAACGGCTAGAACCTCAGCCTTCCAAGCTGATGATGGGAGTTCGATTCTCCTCACCCGCTCAACGAAACGCCGGAACTTCCAAGCTGCGAAGGCACCACC
>NZNH01000091.1 GCA_002694825.1 Acidimicrobiaceae bacterium
GAGATCCGGGACATCGCCGGAGAGGTCGATGGCGAAACGGAGCGTGTCGAGGACCCGAGGCTCGTGGCCTCGCTCGGACGCAGCCGCGACAATTCGCTGGGTGCTGTACGAGCGCGGGGCTCTCGAGAGGACGGCCAGTTTCACGCCGGAGAACGCTACCGCCGCGTCGACCCGGCCGTCCTCGTGATGCAGCGGGACCGGCAGGGCCAGGCTTGCTCACTGCGACCGGACTCCCGCTACCCTCGGTCCCGTTCGCCAACGATCCACCCGGAGGAGTCCCATGGACAACGCACAGAAGTTCTACATCAACGGTGCTTGGGTCGAGCCCAGCACCAGCGACACACTCGACGTCATCAATCCGGCGACCGAAAAGCCAATCGCATCGATCGCCATGGGTGGTACCGCCGATGTCGATGCGGCCGTCGCTGCTGCCAAGGCGGCCTTCGAGACGTTCTCGCAGACTTCGGTCGAGGAACGCGTCGCGCTTCTCGACAAGATCACCGAACTGATCGGTGCCCGATCCGAGGAGTTTGCCAACACGATCTCGTCGGAGATGGGTGCACCCGGCGGCCTCGCCAAGGCTGCCCAGGCGCCGACCGGTCTGATGCATTTCGCCACGGCTGCCCAGATCCTACGCAACTACGAGTTCGAGGAGCAGCACGAGAACTTCCTGCTCGTCAAGGAACCGGCCGGTGTCGTGGGAATGATCACGCCCTGGAACTGGCCGCTCAACCAGATCGCCTGCAAAGTCGCGCCTGCGATCGCCACTGGTTGCACCATGGTGCTCAAGCCGTCTGAGATCGCACCCCTCAACGCGATCCTGTTCGCCGAGGTGCTCCACGATGCCGGGGTGCCTGCCGGCGTGTTCAACCTCGTCAACGGCGATGGTCCCACCGTCGGCGCCCACCTCTCCTCGCACCCCGACGTCGACATGATGAGCTTCACCGGCTCGACCCGCTCCGGCGTGGAGGTCGCCAAGAACGCTGCTCCCACGGTCAAGCGTGTCGCACAGGAACTCGGCGGCAAGTCGGCCAACATCGTCCTGCCGTCCGCTGATGTCGGCGAGACCGTCGGTCGCGACTTCTTCGGCATGTGCATGAACACCGGGCAGAGCTGCAACGCCGGTACTCGCATCCTCGTCCCGGCCGAGAAGATGGACGAAGCCGCCGCTGCGGCCGCTGCCGCGGCCTCCGCGATCACGGTCGGTGATCCGACCTCCGATGGAGTCGTGATGGGCCCGGTCGTCTCGGAGGCCCAGTGGAACAAGGTGCAAGGCCTGATCCAGACCGGCATCGACGAGGGCGCAACCCTCGCTGCCGGCGGCACCGGACGCCCCTACGGACTCGACGAGGGCTACTTCGTGAAGCCGACCGTGTTCGCCGACGTCACCAACGATATGACCATCGCCCAAGAGGAGATCTTCGGCCCCGTCGTCTCGATCATCGGCTACGACTCCGTCGAGCAGGCGATCGAGATTGCGAACGACACTGAGTACGGCTTGGCCGGCTACATCTCCGGTGACCAGGACGAGGCAGTCGCTGTCGCCAAGCGCATCCGCACCGGGATGATGCACGTCAACGGTGCCGGCCCCGACTTCAACGCCCCGTTCGGCGGCTACAAGCAGTCGGGTAACGGTCGCGAATGGGGCGAGCTCGGCTTCGAGGAGTTCATCGAGAGCAAGGCCATTCTCGGCGCTCGCGCCTGATTTGCGTTCCGGCCTCGGCCCCTGGGTGTGTNCACCTGGGCGCCGAGGCCGTGTGCGTTTTCTTCCACGAGGCTGGACCGCNGAGCTGTGCTGGGTTCGGTCGCCTCGCCTAGGGTCCGACGATGTTCGCCACTGACCGGACCGCCACCGCCACGGGCTACTGGCCCTCGACGTGGCCCGTTGAATGCGGCGGCAACCGTCGACAGAAGTCGGCGTCCGGTCGGCTCGACGCTGCCTCCGGCACGGCGGGGGTGACCACTCGTCGTACCGGACGGTGGGACGTCATGGCCGTTCGACGCGAACCAGGGCAGTGGTACGTGGGAGGCACGATGGCGGCCTTCAGTGGACCTCCGCCATTCGGCTGGGTCGAGAGGTTTGATCCGGTCACGCTTGAGCCTCTGGCTGAATCACCGAGGCTGCCGTGCGGAAATCACGTCTGGTGCGGGGCGATCCTCGCCCATGCGAACGGATCGATCTATTCCGTGAACGGGTCGTACCTGCACCGTCTCAACGCCGACGACCTCCACGTCGAGAACGAGCGTGCCCTCGTCGACTGCAGTCACAACGGTCTCTTGGCCCTGGGCGATGGCTCGCTGTTCACCAAGGACCTCCGCCTCGACGGACAGGGCGTGACAACCCTGAGCCGGTTCGATGCAGAAACCTTCGAGCCGGTCGGTCCGGCACTCACCCTGCCCCAAGGTTCGATGGGCCGCATCGCCGCCGATGTTGGCCCAGATGGTGTCGAGCGCGTGTACGTGCCCGGCACGGAGCATGTGTTTCGGGTGGTGATCGACGGTGAGCGAATGGCACTCGATGGGTGGCGCCCTCGTTACCGCTCCGTCGGGGGCCCGCACGGACTCGCCTGGGACGCTTGCCTGTCGGGTGATGCGGTGTGGCTGATGGACAACGGCGACGTGCCCTCCGTGCGTCATATCCACACCACAACTCCGAATGGCCGGTTCGATACGCCTCCGGATCTCTCGTGGCGGCAACCGGCGCCATGGGATGGACCACAGCGGCTGCACCGTCTTGATCCGCTGACGGGCGAAACAACGAGCGTCGCCCCGTTCGGCGTGCCCGGGGGCGGGATCATTGCGCCGCCGGTCGTCGTCCCCGAACGAGGTATCGCCGTGGCGTGGGACTCGATCAATGGCGGCCTTGCGGGTGTCTCGATCGGCGACATGGAGACGAATTGGACACTCGATATTCGTCCGAGCATGCAACCGATCGTGTTTCCGGACTCAGGTGAACTTGTGATCAACGACTTCGCGGACGACGGCATCGACTATCTCGTGGTCGTCGATGTCGAGACTGGCGAGTTGCTCGATCGCGTCGACACCGGCTCGCGGATTGCGAACGGTATGTTCCTCAGCGCCGGCGACGATCGTGACGTCTACTACTGCAGCACCCTCACGCTCGCCCGGGTTCACTGGGCCTGATCAGGACGCGATCTCGACTGGGAGTGCGTGTGCCAGCAGATCCTCGTACAACGGCAGCGCCTCCTCGTACAGTTCGACGAGCCGGGGCGTCTCCTCAAGCGGCGGGTAGCTCGTTGTCGGTTTCTGGATGCCGGTGCTTTCGCGCAGGGTGTCGTGCCACGGCCCGGTGCCCTCGCCGTACCAGCTCACTTCACGCCGATCGCCGGCGTCCCACTCGAGCGCGTCAGGTCTGAAGTCGATACCTACGGCGTGACAGAAGGCTCGTGTTGCTTGCGCTGGACGGTCGAGCAGATCAGCCGACAACAGGACTGGAGGCGCCACACCATCACGGTCGGCGACTCGGTGGAAGAGTCGATGGAGCGCGACGAATCCGACCTCCTCGCGAGTGCAGTCGGGCCAGTACTTGGCTAGCCCTTGGATCACCCGTCGAGGATCGCGGAGCAGGAACGTGCTCGTGATTCCGGCCAGCCGCGCATCGTTCAGATCATGCTCCACTGAATACGCGAAGTCCTTCACGAACACGGGGTTCATGGCTTCGGCCTCAGCGAGCGAGGACCAGACGGCCGAGAAGGAGAGTCCTTCCGTGTCCGGAACGTCGGCATCGCGCTGACTACGACGGTCGCTGCCGTAGTAGTAGGCCTCGTTGAAGGGCTCGTGAAAGCAGGTGAAATCGCCACGCTGCCGCATCATCCACTCGAAGGCGGTCGAGGTCGATCGGGGGGTGGCCCACAGCACCAACATGCACCGATCCTGGACGTTTGTTCAGCCGCTCGTCAAGCCGTGCCATCGGCGGCGGCCTGGCGATATACGGGCGCAACGGAGGTCGACGGCTAGCATGCCGCGACACCACTATGACCGTATCGACACTCCCCGACGAACTCCGGCTGACGCATCTCAAGCAACTGGAAACCGAAGCCATCCACATCATGCGTGAGGTCGTGGCCCAGTTCGAGCGTCCGGTGATGCTCTACTCGATCGGCAAGGACTCTTCCGTCCTGTTGCATCTCGCCCGCAAGGCGTTCTTCCCCGGTCCGCTGCCCTTCCCACTCGTCCACGTGAACACGACGTGGAAGTTCCGGGAGATGATCGAGTTCCGAGACCGCATCGTGCAGGAGATGGGTCTTGAACTCATCTCGTGGACCAACCAGGAGGGGATCGAGAAGGGCATCAACCCCTTCGACCACGGCTCCAAGAACTACACCGACATCATGAAGACGCAGGCCCTCAAGCAGGCGCTCGACGCCGGCGGCTACGACGCCGCATTCGGTGGCGCTCGTCGCGACGAGGAGAAGTCTCGAGCCAAGGAACGGGTCTTCAGCTTCCGCGACAAGTTTCACCGCTGGGATCCCAAGAATCAGCGCCCCGAGCTCTGGAGCCTCTACAACGGCCGGGTCAACAAGGGCGAGAGCATCCGGGTCTTCCCCATCTCGAACTGGACCGAGCTCGACATCTGGCAGTACATCCACCTGGAGAACATCGAAATCGTCCCGCTGTATTTCTCGGCGCCCCGTCCGGTCGTGACGCGAGATGGTGTGACGATCATGGTCGACGACGACCGTTTCCAGTTCGAGCCGGGCGAGGAGGCCGAAGAGAAGTGGGTGCGTTTCCGGACGCTGGGCTGCTACCCGCTTTCAGGAGGTGTCGAATCCACGGCCACGACGCTTCCCGAAATTATTCAGGAAATGCTTCTCGCCACGCGCTCGGAACGGGAGGGTCGAGTGATCGATTACGACCAATCCGGTTCGATGGAGGAGAAGAAGCGGGAGGGCTATTTCTAATGCGTCCCCTCGCCGCGCAGGCGCTTGCCGATGGTGGTGCGTCATGAGTCATCAGTCCGAACTCATCGCCACCGACATCGAGGCCTATCTCGCCGAGCACGAGCGCAAGGATCTGCTCCGGTTCCTCACCTGCGGATCCGTCGACGACGGCAAATCGACCCTGATCGGACGCCTTCTGCACGACTCGCACATGATCTATGAAGATCAACTCGCCAGTCTCGAAGCCGACTCCACCACCCAGGGCAGTGCTGGCGATCAGGTGGATCTTGCGCTTCTCACCGACGGGCTCAAGGCCGAGCGCGAGCAGGGCATCACCATCGACGTCGCCTATCGCTACTTCTCGACAGCGAAGCGCAAATTCATCATCGCCGACACGCCAGGCCACGAGCAGTACACCCGGAACATGGTCACGGGCGCGTCGACCTGCCAGCTCGCGATCATCCTGATCGACGCTCGTCACGGGGTCATCACCCAGACCAAACGCCACAGCTACATCGCCAACCTGCTCGGTATCCGCAATGTCGCGGTTGCGATCAACAAGATGGATCTCGTCGACTGGAGCCAGGAGCGCTTCGATGAGATCCGCGAGCAGTATCTCGAGTTTGCGAAGCCGCTCGACCTGATCGACCCGGTGTTCTTGCCCATGTCGGCGCTGCTCGGCGACAACGTCGTCGAAAAAGGCGACAACCTG
Source organism: Acidimicrobiaceae bacterium (assembly GCA_002694825.1). Lineage (GTDB taxonomy): Bacteria > Actinomycetota > Acidimicrobiia > Acidimicrobiales > Aldehydirespiratoraceae > UBA11606. The sequence goes on from NZNH01000091.1 coordinate 5,614, forward strand.
GCGTGGTTCGACGGGCCGACGATGATGGCGCATCTCGAGACCGTCGATGTCGAAGCCGGGATCGACCTCGAGACGTTCCGCCTTCCCGTTCAGATGGTCACCCGACCCGACCTCGACTTTCGAGGCTTCGCCGGAACCATCGCGTCGGGTGTCGTCCGGCCCGGCGACAAGGTCGTCAGCCTGCCGTCGGGCGTGTCGTCGACCGTCGAGCGCATCGTCACGATGGATGGCGATCTCGCGATGGCCGGACCCGGCCGCGCCATCACCCTCACACTCACCGATGAGATCGATGTCAGCCGCGGCGACCTTCTCGTGTCCGAGGGACAAGAGCCGCTTCGTGCCCACGATGTCGACGCCATGGTCGTCTGGATGACCGACGAGGCGGTGACCGCCGGCCGGCAGTACCTCCTGCAGCATGCGAACGGCGTGTCGAACGCCACGGTCACGACGATCCATCATCGCGTCGACATCAACACACTCGAGCAGCAGTCCGCCGACGAGCTCGCGCTCAACGACATCGCCTGGGTGCAGGTGAGCACCGATCGCGAGATGCTCTTCGATCGATACGCCGACAACCGGCAGACCGGCGCCTTTATCCTCGTCGATCGGCTCACCAATGCAACGGTCGGGGCCGGGATGATCACGGGTGCCGGTTCCTCGTGGGATCGCGCTCCGGAAGACTCCCTCCAACGGCAGGTTTCGATGGTGTCGTCGGCTGAGCGTGCCGTGCGATTCGGTCAGCAGCCGGCCACGGTGCTCCTCACCGGGCTCACCGCCGCCGGCAAGTCAACCATCGCCACGGCCCTCGAACGGCAGCTGTTTGATCGGGGAAAGGTCGCCGTTCGGCTCGACGGGGAGAACATCCGGCTCGGCATCAGCCGCGACCTCGGCTTCACGGCAGCGGATCGTTCCGAGAATCTCCGACGCGCTGCTGAGATCGCCCGCTTGCTCAACAACCAGGGCATCACCGTGATCGCAGCGTTCGTTTCGCCCGACGCCACCGTTCGCTCTCGTTTCAAAGAACTTGTTGGCGACGAGCGCTCCATCGAGGTGTTCGTCGACACCCCGATCGAGGTGTGTCGACAGCGTGACAACAGCGGACTCTATGAGCGCGCCGATGCCGGTGAGATCGCGGACTTTCCCGGCGTGTCAGCACCCTACGACCACGCGGAGACCTTCGACCTCCGCCTCGACGCATCGATTCTGAGTATCGAAGAAAGCGTCGCCGCCATCATTGAGATGCTCGGCGACCGCGGCCACCTCCGTGGCTGACACGCCGGCCAGCCGCAACATCGTCCGCGCTGACGGACACGTGAGCGGCGACGATCGAGCCTCCCTCCTCGGCCACAGCTCCCGAACCGTCTGGTTCACCGGGCTGTCGGGTTCGGGCAAGTCGACACTTGCCTTCGCGGTCGAGCGGGCGCTCATCGACAAGGGTGTCGCGTGCTATGTGCTCGACGGGGACAACGTCAGATTCGGCCTCAACCGTGACCTCGGCTTCTCGCCGCAAGACCGCACCGAGAACATCCGACGTATCGGCGAGGTCTGCCGCCTCTTCCAAGACGCCGGCCTGGTTGTGCTCACAGCGTTCATCTCGCCGTACCAGGCCGACCGAGACCAGGTCCGGGCGCTGCACGCGCCTGGCCAGTTCGTCGAGGTGTTCGTCGACACGCCGATCGAGGTGTGCGAGGACCGAGATGTGAAAGGCCTTTACGCCAAGGCTCGAGCCGGCGACATCCCGGAGTTCAGCGGAATCTCGGCACCGTACGAGGCCCCGACGTCACCGGAGATCCGGGTCGACACGGCCCGGCCGATCGACGAGTGCGTCGAACACATCCTGGCGCAGCTCGGGCTCTGAAAGCCGCTCGACAGGGTCATTGAACGAGCGTTCAGGGTGGCAGTAGCGTCCTGCCCGTGACCAAGCGACCGAACATCGTGGTGATCATGGCGGACCAGCTCGCGCCGCAGTTCACCGGCACCTACGGCCACCCGATCGTGCAGACCCCGAACCTTGATGCGCTCGCCGCACGCGGCATGCGCTTCGACGCTGCGTACTGCAACTCGCCGCTGTGCGCCCCCGCACGGTTTGCGTTCATGGCTGGCCAGCTCGTCACCAAGATCGGCGCGTATGACAACGCTGCGGAGTTCCCTGCCTCAATTCCCACGTTCGCCCACTATCTGCGCCAACTCGGCTACCGCACCTGCCTGACCGGCAAAATGCACTTCGTCGGACCCGATCAACTCCACGGGTTTGAAGAACGCCTCACCACCGACGTCTACCCCAGCGATCACGCGTGGACCCCCAACTGGGACGAGCCTCACGAGCGGATCAACAAGTGGTACCACAACATGGATTCGGTGAAGGAGGCCGGCTCTGCGGCAACGACGTTCCAGCTCGAATACGACGAGGAGGTCGCCTTCACCGCAAAGCGGCGGATCTTCGATTACGCCAAGTATCGAGACCTGCCGTTTGCGATGACGGTCAGCTTCATCCACCCACATGACCCGTATGTCGCCCGACCCGAGTTCTGGGACCGCTACGAGGGTGTCGAGATTGATCTCCCGACGTCTCCGGTCGCGGAGGATCCGCATTCCCTGCGGCTGCGCAGTGCTATCGAGGCCACCGACGTCTCTGTGACCGACGAGCAGACCGCGAATGCGCGGCGGGCCTACTACGCGAACACCACCTACGTCGACAGCAAGATCGGCGAGATCGTCCAGACCCTCGAGGAGGCAGAGCTCCTCGACGACACGATCGTGGTCTTCACCGGCGATCACGGCGACATGCTCGGGGAACGCGGTCTCTGGTACAAGATGTCGACGTTGGATCATTCGATGCGGGTACCACTCGTGATGGCCGGACCGGGCATCGTGCACGGGATCTCACCGGAGCCCTGCTCGTTGGTCGACATGCTCCCGACCATGCTCGATTGGGCGGCACCGGGCGACTGGCCCACGTTGGGCATGGACCTCGACGGCCGCTCGCTGGTCGCCGCAGCAGCAGGCGCTGACCCCGACCCTGGCGCGACGGCGCTCGGCGAATACTGCGCGGAGGGCTCGGCGCACCCGATCTTCATGATTCGGCGTGGCCGGTGGAAGTACGTCCACTGCGACATTGACCCTCCGATGCTGTTCGACATGGACGCCGACCCCGACGAGCTGCAGAACCTTGCCGCCGATCCGTCCTACGCCGAGCTCGAAGCTGCCTTCGCCTCCGAGGTCCGCGAGCGCTGGGACAGTGCCCAGATTCGTGCGAACGTCCTCGCTTCCCAGCGGATGCGCCGCGCGGTGCACGCCGGAATGTCGGCCGGCCGGCGGGTCGACTGGGACTATCAGCCGAGGCGCGATGCCTCCGAGGAGTATGTCCGCAACCACATGGATTGGACCGTGGCGGCGGCGACCACCCGGTTCCCGCCGATCGCCGGCGCGTCTGGCCGGAGCTGACCGCGGGCTCTGAACGGGGCGTTTAGTTCAGGAACTCGGGTTCGTCGCGGCAGAGTTCGTCCCACCACGGCTGGAACTGGAACCAGCCGGCCAGATCGTGGCCCTGAGCGTCGTAGCCGCTCTGGCAGAGATCCTCAGGAATCTCGATGGGGGTTCCCGCGGCCTCGGCCACCAGCTGGCTCTGACAGCAGCGCTCGAGCGCCACGAACCACCACACGGCAGCATCGACGGACCCGCCGGCGGTGATGATGCCGTGATTCTGGTGGATGAGTGCCTTGCGGGAACCGAGAGCCTCGGCCATCGCAGCACCGACTGCCGTATCGAGCACGACGGCACCGGCACCTGCGTCGCACAACGCAACGTCGTTGTAGAACATCGTGGAGTCCTGGCTAATCATCTTCAGCGGTTTCCCCAGCGTCGAGAAGGTCTTGCCGTACATCGAGTGCGAGTGGGCCGCTGCGATGACGTCAGGTCGGGCGGCGTGCAGTTGGGAGTGAATCGCGAAGGCCGCTGCGTTCACGGGCTTGTCGCCTTCGACAACCGTGCCCTCATGGTCGACGCAGATGAGATCTGACACGGTCATCAGCTTGAAGTTGAGGCCGAATGGATTCACCCAGAACCGATCGGGATACTCGGGATCACGGACCGTGACGTGGCCGGCGACCCCTTCGGCGAGTCGGAGGCGCCCCATGATTCGCAGACCTGCTGCGAGGCGCTGCTTTCGGTTCAGACGCTCAGCCTCGATGTCGACGTGTGCTTCCGGGCGCTCGAGCGTAATTCCCTCTTGGTCGGGCTCGAAGGCGCCGAGATCGGGTTCCTGGGTGTCGGTCATGGCGTCAGGCTACGTGTCGCGGTGACCGTGGGGCGAGTCGTCCGAGCCGAGAAGGGCGCGCACGTGGGCGATCCTGGCTTCGTTCACCGCAAACCACGCCCACTTGCCTCGCTGTTCGCGCTCGAGGATGCCGACCTTCACCAGTTGGGACAGGTGATGGCTGACCGTCGGTTGCGTTCTGCCGACGAGTGCCGGCAAGTCGCAGGCGCACGCCTCGCCGCCGGCTGCGACGACGCTGACGAGGCGCAGTCGGATCGGGTCGGCGAGGGCCTTCAGGACCACGGCCACCTCCGCTGCCTCGCGCTCGCTGATTGGGGCAGCAAGGATGGGCGCGCAGCAGAGGTCATCCATGTCCGACACCTTCACGAGAGCTCGCCGTGAAGGAAGTCGATGACTTCCGGCCAGAGCTGAGCAGCGAGCTCTGCGTCGTGAATGCCGAACGGGTCCGTCTCGTTCATGAAGGCGTGCCCTGCGGGATGGAAGGTGATCTGCACATCCTTGCCCATGCCCTGAAGCCGGGCCTCGAGGTCCCGTGCACCATCAGCCGGGAAGAAATCGTCATGCTCGCAGAAGTGTCCGCGCACCGTGGCGCGAAGGTCGGTCCAGTCAGGCTCCTCGCCGGTTGGATACCCGTAGAACGGCACCGCTGCCCCGACGGCGTCACCTCGGAGCGCAGCGACGAGCAGGCTGAGCATCCCTCCCATGCAGAAGCCGATTGCCCCGATCGTGCTCCCCGTCGTGGACGCGTGATCACGCAAGGCGTCGACCGCAAGGCTCATATCGGCGGCCGCCCGTTCGGCCGGGAGCGTGGTCATCAGGTGGCCCGCCTTGTCCATTTCGTCATGGCCGGCGACCTCGCCGCGGTAGAGATCAGGGGCAAGAGCGACAAAGCCGTTCTCGGCGAGATGGTCCGCTGTGCCCTTCATCTGGGGATTCAGGCCCCACCACTCCTGGATCACCAGGACTCCTGGCCCCGAACCACTGTCTGGCACCGCCAGGTAGCCGCGTGCATCGTTCTCCAATTCGATCATCTCTCCCATGCATGGGACCCTATCTTCCTGCCTGGGCCCGGTACCGAAGTCCCGAACGACCACCGACATGGACATGCTCGACACAATCCGACACGACGCCGCTGCGACGGAAGCCGCCGGCCGTCTCGCGCCCAGTACCGTCGCCGCGCTTGTCGATGCAGGGTCGTTCAAGCTGTGGGTGCCCGAGATCTATGGCGGAGCCGGCGCGTCGCTGCAGACGGGTCTCGATGCGATTGCGGAGATCGCTCGAGCGGATGGCGCTGCCGGTTGGTGCGTGATGATCGCCAACACAACCGGGCTCTTGGCTGCTCGCCTTGATCGTGGAGTAGCGCACGAGGTCTTCGGTCGTACCGATGCCGTAGCCGGCGGGTTCGCCGCTCCGATGGGTGTCGCAACACTCGGTGATGGAGCGGCCCGTGTGAGCGGTGAATGGGCGTGGGGGAGTGGCTCCAGCCATGCCACCACGATGGGCGGCGGTGTCCGCATCGTCGATGCCGAGGGTTCGCCTGCTGCGCTTCCCGATGGCGGACGGGTCGGCTTTGCGTTCTTTGCGGAGGTCGAGGAACTCGATACCTGGCATGTCAGTGGCCTTCAGGGCACGCATTCGACCGATTACCGAGTCGACAATGTGCACGTTCCGCTCGAGCGAATCGTCTCGATGGATCGGCGCTCGCTCGTCGTCGACACACCGCTGTATCGCTTCTCGACCTTCGGGGCGCTTGCCCTTGGCGTTGCCATGACGATGGTTGGTCTCGCGGAGCGGGCGATCGAGGAACTCACACTTCTCGCCGACAAGATCCCGCAGGGATCGAGCAAAGGGCTTGCTCACCGCGCACCTGTGCAGGCCGACCTCGCCCGGTCGGTCGCAGCGGTGCGCGGCGCCCGTGCCTATGTCGCCGATGAAGTCGGTCGCTCTTGGGACGAGGTCGTTGCCAGTGGACGGGTCACCGATGAACGCAAGGTCGCACTTCGGCTGGCCGCGAACGCAGCAGCCGAGAGCGCGCTCGGCGCGGTCGATCGCTGCTACACGTCCGCCGGGGGAGAGGCGGTCTACCGCCGATCGCCGCTCCAGCGAGTCTTCCGGGACATACATGTTGCGTCGCAACATGCGATGGTTGCCGCTCGGGTATACGAGCCGCTCGGCCGTTTCGGGTTCGGCCTCGAAACCGATACCGGCGGGCTCTAGTTTCCGACCATCGCCCGCAGCGCGGACCGGTCAACCTTGCCATTCGGGTTGCGGGGCAGGGTGTCGAGGCGTAGCCAGGCCGCTGGCACCTTGTAGCCGCTGAGTGTCGAGCGAAGCGCAGGGCCAAGGGTTTCGACGGCGGCATCGCCGACCACTGCCGCCGCGACGATGTGCCCGAGGCGATCATCGGGCACGCCGAAGACGGCCGCGTCCGCCACCCCATCAAGTGCGAGGAGCGCCGCCTCGACTTCGGCTGGAGCAATGTTCGCGCCACCCCGATTGATCATCTCGCTCATACGGCCGCTGACGAGCAGACCCGTGTCAGGACCGAATGTGCCGGCGTCGCCGGTGTGGAGTCGGCCGCCTCTCCAAAGCGCGGCGGTGGCTTCCGGGTTGCCCCAGTAGCCCAGCGTTCCCTGCCAGCATCCAGCCCACGGACCCTCGCCGACGCTCGACAGGGTGATCTCGCCGTCATCCTCGATACGGATATCGACCCCGGGAAGCGGCGTCGCCCCGCCATCGCCAACCCGCATCCGTGCGACGCCGGTGGGCGCCTCCGACAGGCCGTAGCTGGCGATCAGGGGTACGCCGAGCATGTCTTGTGCCACAGCTGCTCGACGGGCGTCGTCGCCGGCACCGCCGACGATCAGGCGTTCAAGGGCCTGTAGTTGCGCTGAGGTGACGCCCTGCGAGACGAGATCGTGCACCATCGTGGGCACGAGCAGTGCTCTTGTCACGGCGTACTGCTCGAGGTCCTCGGCGAGCCCGGATGCGCTCGTTCGCTTCATCATCACGGCAACGCCCCCGCACGCAAGGGCAGTGAGGGGGCCGAGGAGCAGAATGTTAAGCGTCGAGAGCGGCAGGGGAGTGCCGATACGGGCGTCTTCGTCGAGACCTTCCGTGGCAATGGCCGCGGCGGACGGATACAGCAGCTGCTGCTGTGTGTGGACGGCGCCTTTCGGGCGTCCGGTGGTGCCAGAGGTGTAGGCGATGGCGGCCGGAACAGTCGGCGCCGGCGGCTCCGGCAAGGTGACGCCGGGGGCATCGTCCGGGAGCGTCGCGAAGACCGCATCGGGGTGCGCATCATCGAGCACCGCCTCTCGTTCGGCGTTCGTCGCCCGGTCGCTCAGGCCGATCCATACCGCCCCGACGCGGACGGTGGCGAGAAGAGAGATCAGGCTGCCGACGTCGTNCCCGAGNACCCAGGCCAGCCGACTTCCATCAGCGTGNCCCGCTGCCGTCAGNGCCCGAGCNACNCGNTCGANCTCGTCNNGCAACTCACGNGTGGTCCACGNACGGTCAGCGTCGATGACGGCGATCGTCTCATCGGTGCGCCGGCTCCAGACATCCTCGAAGGTCGACGGTCCGACCGGGAACGGCACAAATCGCTCGAGGCGGCGCAGGCCGCTGAATCGGTTGATCTCGACGGCGCCGTCCACGTCGGTGAGTCTCGCAGGTGGTGGCCGCATCTGCCCACTACCCTCCCCACGATGAGCCTCGATCCGCACGACCTTGAGCCGGCGACCTGGTTGATCGCCGCTGGTCGGCCCGAAGGGCCCGGTGATGCGCTGAACCACCCGATCATCGCCACGTCGACGTTCGAACACGGGGGCCAACGGATCTACAGCCGTGGCGAAGCCACTGAGGCATGGGAGGCGCTGGAACTCGTCGTCGGTGGACTCGAGCGGGCGCACGGCGTTGCGTACGCATCGGGCATGGCGGCCGTGTCCGCGGTCTTTGATCAGCTGAGCGTCGGGGCCACGGTGGTCATTCCCGACGATTGCTACCACGGCGTGAGCCAGGTCGCCGCGACGGGCGAGAATCTCGGCCGTTGGACCGTGACCTCGCTGCCCATGGACGACACGGCCCGATGGGTGGAAGCCCGCGCCACAGCCGATCTCGTGTGGGCGGAAAGCCCCACGAATCCCATGCTGATCGTGGGTGATCTCGAAGCGATCGGTGAGGCGGCTCACCCGCAGCACGCAAAGTTCGTCGTCGACAACACCTTTGCAACGGCCCTCCGGCAACAACCACTCGACCTCGGTGCTGACGCCGTGATGCAGTCGAGCACGAAGTTCATCGGTGGCCACAGCGACCTTCTCGGTGGCNTCGTCACGACCCGAGACGGGGCCTACGCCGAGACCCTTCGGGCCGCCCGAACGCTCGCCGGGTCGGTTCCCGGCACCCTCGAGACGTTCCTCGCACTGCGAGGGGTACGAACCCTCGCCATGCGGCTTGCGACCGCTGAGACGAGTGCGGCCACAATCGCCACGCGCCTCGCCGAGCATGCTGCGGTCGACGTCGTTCGGTATCCGGGCTTCGGTGCGATGGTCAGCTTCGATGTCGCCGACGCTGCGACGGCCGATCGCATCTGTGCGTCGCTCCGGGTGATCCGGCATGCAACNAGCCTCGGTGGCGTCGAGTCCCTGATTGAACGGCGGAGTCGATATTCGGACACGGTGCCGCCGGGCCTTGTTCGCCTAAGTGTCGGCTGTGAGGGCACGGAGGACCTCTGGGCGGATCTCGACCGGGCGCTCGATCAGTAACCGAGCGTGGTCGCGGCAAGCACGGCACCGAGCTCTCGGCAGTCGTCCAATCGGCCCTCCACCGAGCCGATCACCGAAACCGGTTCGGCCACNGCTCGCCAGCCGAGGCCGGTGACGATCTTCTGGATGCCGAGCAACGCTCCCGCGGTATCAGATTCGCCATGGACGAGCACCCCGTAGGGGCGGCCGTGCGTCACCTTGAGCGCGTCGTTGTAGGTCGTGTCGAAGGCGTGCTTCAGCGCACCACTCATGTAGCCGAGGTTCGCAGGTGTTGCGAGCAGGTAACCCGCTGCGCCCAACACGTCTGCCGAAGTCACCTCCAGTGCGGACACGACCGTCACCCGGAGCCGCTCAAGCCCATCAGAGCGTGATCCCGCCAGCGCCGCATCGACCATCGCAGGGAGCGCGGTGCCAGGGGAGTGATGCACGACCAGAAGGGTCGCCACCTCCAAGCCGGCCGTGGTGGCCGCCATGTCAGTCGAGCGGGAGGTTGAACAGCTTGATGGCGTTGCCCCGAGCGATCTTGTGCACGACCTCGGGCTCAAGGTGGCCGAACAGTTCGTGAGCAACCTCTTTGGAGCGAGGGAAGGTGCCGTCGCTGTGGGGGTAGTCGGTCTCGAAGAGCACATTGTCGACACCGACCTCGTCGAGCAGCTTCATGCCTGCCGTGTCCTTGAAGAAGCAGCTGTAGATCTGGCGGTGGTAGTAGTACGACGGCGGCTCGGGCAGACGCTCCTCGCCCTGCGCCCACATGTGCGTCTTGTAGTTGTCGTCGGCGCGTTCGAGGTAGTAAGGGATCCAGCCGATCTGGCTTTCCGCGTACATCAGCTTCAGGTTCGGGTAGCGCACGAGCACCCCCGAGAAGAGGAAGTCGATCATCGAGGCGGCCGAGTTCGCCGAGATCATGGCGGCGGTGACGATGGTCGGGCAGTCGTCGGCCGGACGAACGGTGCGCGTGCCCGAGCCGATGTGCATCGTGATGACGGTGCCGGTCTCCTCACAGGCCTGGAAGAAGGGATCCCAATGCCCTGAATGGATCGACGGCAGCCCCAGCCACGCTGGCAGCTCCGACCAGGCAACCGCGTTGACGCCACGAGCGGCGTTGCGACGGATCTCCGCCGCTGCGAGTTCGGCATCCCAGAGCGGCACGAGGCAAAGCGGGATCAGGCGACCGCCGGAATCGCCGCACCATTCCTCGACCATCCAGTCGTTGTAGGCCTCCACACAGAGCTTCGAGAGCTCTTTGTCCTTGCGCTCGGCGAATAACTGGCCACAGAAGCGCGGGTAATTCGGGAAGCAGATGGATGCTTCAACATGGTTGTCGTCCATGTCCTCGAGCCGCGCTTTGGGCTCGTAGCAGCCGGGCCGGATGTCGTCGTAGGTGACACCTTGCATCGTGACGGTCTTCGGGTCACGGCCGGCGCAGGCGATCATCTCCTTGATCTGGTAGCGATGATCTTCGTAGTGCCACCAGGCCGCCATCTTGTCGCCGTCGCCCGGCGTCTCGACCCAAGAGCCGTCGACCAGCGTCATCTCGCCCTGAGGGGCAATCACGATGCGCGGCCCGGCATCCTTGTACTTCTCCGGCAGACGGTCCTGCCACACGTGTGGCGGTTCGACAACATGGTCGTCGACGCTNATNATNTTTGGGAAGTCNTCGAGCGNCACCGGCATNTNNTCACCATACCTGACACACCGTCAGGTCCCGGAATCCGCANCNTCCCATCCTGCGGGAATGTCCGCGACNNGTATCGACACCTCATGGNGTTCNTCGNTACCTTTCGCGCCATGAGCGAAACGCCCGAGGCCTACGACACCATCATCATCGGAGCCGGCGTGATCGGCGCCGCGATCGCCCACGAGCTCGCCGGCCGCGGCTGGAAGACGCTCACCGTCGACAAGGCGGCGTCTGCCGGTGCCGGTTCAACCATCAACTCGTGTGCGATTGTGCGCTTCAGCTACTCAAGCGTGGAGGGGACCAACCTCGCGTGGGAGGGCATGCACTACTGGAAGGACTGGCCGGCGTACATCGGCACCGACGACGAGCTCGGGCTGATCGACTACCACATGACCGGCCAACTCGTCTTCCAACCGCCCGGTGAAGGCACGCACGCCGCTCGGGTCAAGGCCCTGTGGGACGAGATGGACATCCCGCACGAGACGTGGGATGCCGCCACGATCAAGGAACGGCTCCCGTATCTCGACCCGGGTCTGTTCGGGCCCCCGACACGTCCCGACGATGATGCGTTCTGGAAGGACGCGCAGGGGGCAATCGAGCGTGGCTATTTCGCCCCCGACGCAGGGTATGTGAGCGATCCCCAGCTCTCCTGCCACAACCTCCAACGCGGAGCCGAAGCGAACGGTGCCGAGTTCTGGTTCGGCGCCCAGGTCGTCTCCGTTGATCGAGCTGATGGTCGTGTCGCCGGGGTCACGCTCGCCGACGGCCGGTCCCCGCGAGCCAAGGTCGTCGTCAACGTCGCCGGCCCCCACAGCTACATCATCAACGAGATGGCCGGGGTCTACGAGTCGATGAACATCAAGACCCGGGCGCTGCGCCACGAGGTCCACCACGCGCCAGCGCCTCAGGGCGTCGACTTCGAAGCCGACGGGGTCACAGCCGCCGACGACGATCTCGGCATCTATTTCCGACCCGAGGTCGGCAACCACATCCTCATCGGCTCAGGCGATCCGGTGTGCGACGAGCGCGAGTATGTCGACCCCGACGATTACGACCAGACCATCAACGCCGAGCAGTGGGAGGTCCAGATGTTGCGGGCCAACCGACGTCTGCCGGCCCTCGGGATGCCACACGAGAAGAAGGGCATCGTCGACCTGTACGACGTGAGCGACGACTGGATCCCGATCTACGATCGGACCGATCTCGATGGCTTCTATGTCGCAATCGGCACCAGCGGCAACCAGTACAAAAACGCTGGTTCGGCGGCGCAGATGATGGGTGACCTCATCGAAGCGGTCGAGGCCGGACATGACCACGACCGCGACCCTCTCGTCGTGACGGGCCGCTACTCGGGAGTGGAACTCGACATCGGCTTCTTCAGCCGCAATCGCGAGATCAACCCGAACTCGTCGATGTCAGTGCATGGCTAGACAGGGTGCCCGTGGGTGAACCAGCTATTGGCCTGATTCTGGCGGCGCTCGACGTTGACATCGACAATGGGGCGGCGTGGAACCGATGGTACGACCTGGAGCACCTCGCACCGAACCTGTCGCTTCCGGATGTCGTGACGGGTCACCGTTATGTGGCACCGCCCGACCTCCACGACTGCCGGATCGCGTCCGGCGATGACCCTGTTTGGGGTCAGGGGCGGAGCGTCTACCTCACGTGGTACGCGACGTCGGTCGATCCCGCTGCTGCGATTTCGGCGATGAGTACGCGTCGTGACGAGCTTGACGCGGCTGGCCGCATGGACGGCGCGGGTGCACGAGTCGTCCGGAGCGGTGACGCCCTAACACTGTTGTCGACCGCATCGGCCCCCAATCTGCGCCTCGACGAGCACGACCTCGTCCATGTCGGCCACGTCGGTCTCCGACTCGTGATCGACCGCGAGGAACGAGTTGCCTCGCTCGGTCCGGGTGTCGCGGCGTCCCTTCGATTCGGCTCGGCCTTCGCGCCCGGTCGCTTCGCTGAGCTTCAGTTGCTTACGGAAGACCCGCGCTCTGCGCTCGATCAGCTTCGCTCAAGCGAAGAAGAGCGGTCGGTTGAGGTCGATGCCGCGTTCGACCGCATCGAGCCGCTCCGGTACCCCTTCCTCGTCGCGATCGAGAGCAGCAGCCTTCCTCGGCGGGTCGACGAGGACTGAGCTTCTCGCAATGGCGAGAGGGTCAGCGAAGGAGGAGCGGCACGCCAGTCGTCACGAGTCCGCAGGCGACGAGAACGAGTACCGTCCGCGGCCGAAGGCGGCCGGCGCGGCTGGCGCCGAACGTCGAGCCGATCGCGGCACCGACGGCGAGTACGGCTGCGTGCGACCACCGCACGTTTCCGACGATGGCATGACCAGTGGATGACGCCAATGAACTGAGCATGGCGGTGGCTGCTGTGGTCGCGGCAGCTCGGTGGGGGTTCAGACGACGAAGACGGGCGAGGAAGGGAAGGGTGATGAGCCCACCCCCGACGGCGAACGTCCCGCCAACAAAACCAACCAGGACACCGCCCGCTGGCAAGGCACGCAGGAAACGCAGATCAGGTTCGCCGTGCTCTTCGAACGTCGTTGGCATCGCAACCACGAAAACAGCGAGTGCCAAGAGCAGCAGGCCGAGGAGGTCCACGAAGACGGCACTGTCGATCCGGTCCGCGACGACAGCCGCGAAGAAGAGAGCTGAGGGGATCGCGCCTGCGGCGAACCAGGATGCTCCCCGCCGGTCGACCAGGCCCTTCTGGTCATAGGTCCGGGCACCGCCGATGCCGATGGCGGCCAGTGCAACCGCACCTGTACCCACTGCCTCGACTCCCTCCAGGTCGAACAGGAGGACGAGGCCCGGGATCAGGACGAAGCCGCCGCCAGCACCGATCACCGAGCCGTAGATGCCGACAACGCCTGCGAAGACGAGCAGGGCGGCGATGGTCAGCGGATCCACGGGGCGGAGTCTGGCATGTGAGTTCGGGCCGGACGCGGTGCACGCTTGCCC
>NZNH01000092.1 GCA_002694825.1 Acidimicrobiaceae bacterium
CCGCCACCGAGGACAGCTGCACCAGCAGCGCCGACGGGGAGATGCGAGTCTCGGCCATTCGAGCGGCGGCGATACGGAAGCCCATGCCGAGCAGGCCGGACAGCGATGCCGCAAACCCGGCGACCGCCAGGCTGTAGCCGAGTTTCTCCTCGGCGAAGAGGGGCAGAAAGCGACCGATTGCGCCACCAGCGAGTCCCATCAGTAGGGCGTAGAGCCCGAGTCGATAGATGAACGGCGAGAGCGGTGAGCGTTCCCGGGCCGCGACTGTGGCAGGCCGAGGCGGGCCGACGTCGGCCGGGAGAAGCATCCAGGCCATCACCATGAACAGGGCGAATACCATGCCGAACACGAGGCACGCGGCCTGCCAGTCCCAGACCCCTTCGAGCGCCGGCAGCGAAATGCCGGCGATGAAGATGGCGAGGGTCACTCCGCTCTGCTTGATGCCGGTCATCACACCTCGCTGACCCGGCTCGAGCGTTGAAGCGATCAGCGCATTCGTGGCGGGGTTCCCCCATCCCTGCGGTAGCCCGGCGACGATGCCGGAGAGCAGCAGGATCCAGGGGCTTCGTGCCAGCCCCATGAGCATCATCGACACGGCCGACGCCGCCAGCAGGATCAAGACCGCACGCCGTGGCCCGATACGGTCGGTCAACCGGCCCGAGAGTGGCGCCGAGAGCGCCCCGAGGCCGGTATTGACCGAACCGATGAGGCCGACCTGGGTCCGGCTGATGCCGAGGTCGTCGATGATCGGCGACGCCAGCACAGCGATCGCGAAGATGGAGAAGGTCGACGCGACCATGGCGGAGACCAGGACGACGCCGAGGGGACCGCGTCGCATCGACATTCCGGGACCCTACCCCCGGCGATAATCTGGGGTATGGAAACCCCCCTGAACGGCCCGGATGTCGGGCCCCCCACGCTCGAGCGCATCCGCCGAGCCCCCAAGGTCCTGCTCCACGACCATCTCGACGGTGGGCTGCGACCCTCGACGATCATCGAGCTTGCCGACGAAACCGGCTATGCCGATCTCCCCACTACCGATGCCGACGAACTCGCCGCATGGATGCTGCGGGGCGCCAACCGCAAGGACCTCACCCTGTACCTGGAGACGTTCGCTCACACCGTGGGCGTGATGCAGACCGCCCCGGCGATCGAACGGGTCGCCCGTGAATGCGCCGAGGATCTCGCCACCGACGGCGTCGTCTACGCCGAGATCCGGTTTGCGCCAGAGTTGCACACCGAGCGGGGACTCTCGCTCGATGCGGTGATCGAGGCGGTCATCACCGGCTTCGAGGCCGGCGCCAGCGGCACCGACCTCACCATTCGCATCATCTGCTCGGCGATGCGCCATCTCGATCGAGGCCTCGAGGTCGCCCAGGCGGCCGTCCGCCATCGCGATCACGGTGTTGTCGGCTTCGACATCGCCGGCCCCGAAGACGGATTTCCACCCGACGACCACCTGCTGGCGTTTCAGTACTGCCAACGAGAGAACTTCCACGTCACGATCCACGCCGGTGAGGCCTACGGGCCCCGGTCGATCTGGAAGGCGGTGCAGTACTGCGGTGCCGAACGGTTGGGCCATGGCATCCGTATCGTCGAGGACTGGACCACCACGCCCGGCGGCGAGACCGAGCTCGGCCGATTGAGCCACTTCCTGCGTGATGCTCGAATCCCGCTCGAGGTGTGCCCCACCTCGAACGTCAACACCGGCGTGGTCGAACGCATCGAGGACCACCCGATCGACAAGCTGGTGGCGCTGCGCTTCCGAGTCACCGTCAACACCGACAACCGCCTGATGTCGGGTGTCACGATGAGCTCGGAGATGGCAGCGCTGGTCGACGCGTTCGGATACGACTGGGCTCGGCTCCGTTGGCTCACGGTCAACGCGATGAAGTCGAGCTTCCTCCCGTTCCGGGAACGTCTGCAGATCATCGAGCAGATCATCAAGCCCCGTTACGCCCCACTCGAGGCCTGGCAGGTCGAGCCGCCACTCTGAGCGAGTCTCAGGCAGTCGCCCGTGGCATGCTCGTGTCGTGCACGTCGACGTTCTCGAACATCCTGTGGTCGCAGCGCAGCTCACGGAGATCCGTGATTCCGCAACCGATCGCCGCCGCTTTCGTCAACTCCTCCACCAGGTGGCTCGGGCGTTGGTCTTCGAGGCGGCCCGCACGATCTCGACCACGCCGGTCACAGTCGAATCACCGATGGGGCCGGCCGANGGGGTCGAGCTCGTCGACCAGCCGGTCCTGATTCCGATCCTTCGGGCCGGCCTCGGCATGCTCGATGCCGGGTTGGAAGCGCTGCCGGGCTCGGAGACGGGCTTTCTCGGCTTGCGACGAGACGAGGAGACCCTGCAGCCGACCGTGTACATGAACACGATTCCGGCGCTTGAGGGCCGCCCTGCTCATGTGCTCGACCCGATGCTCGCAACGGGCGGCTCGGCGATCTACGCCGCAGAGCAGGTGCAGGCGGCCGGAGCAGGCACCGTGACGCTGATCTGTCTCCTCGCCGCTCCGGAGGGAATCGAGGCACTCGGGGCCTCCGGCGCGGTCGACCGGGTGGTGACGGCGTCCGTCGACTCGCACCTCAACGAGGTCGGATTCATCGTGCCGGGACTCGGCGACGCCGGCGATCGTCAGTACGGAGTCGACTGACCCTCGGGCCTACTGGCAGGCCTCGCACTCCTCGGGATTTTCAAGGTTGCAGGAGGCGGCGGCGTCGATCTCGGGCTCGTCGCCCCAATCGATACCGTCGCCGAACTCGTCGTCGCTGTCGTGTTCGGGGTTGTGCATACCGTCATCTTGCGCGCAGTCACCTGCGTCTGTCGGGGATGGTCCGGCGAGGCATGGGTCGCGGGCCTTCGCTCCTCGCGGTAGCGTCCTCGTCCGTGCCGGAACGTCACCTGATCGCCGTCGAACCCAGCACCCGTCCGGCGATGCACGCCGTCATGGTCGAGGCCGTCGAGGCTGCAGGTGGCACCGTCGTCCCGATCGAGCAGGCCAGCGCGCTCATCTTCGCCGATCCCGCCGCCGCCGACGCGTTCCCGAACATCATCGGGGCCGGTCCCGGTGTCGAGTGGATCCAGCTTCCCTATGCGGGGATCGAAACCTTCCAGCATCACCTCGACCACGACCACACATGGACCTGCGGCAAGGGGGTGTACGCCCCGCCCGTGGCCGAATGGATCATGGCGGCCCTGCTGACGGCATTTCGCGACATCCCCCGCTATGTGCGGGCGTCGAGTTGGCCGGAGCAGGACGGCAAGAACCTGCTCGGAGCGAAACTCACCGTCCTCGGAGGCGGTGGGATCACCGAATCCTTCATGGAGCTCATCGGGCCATGGGGTTGCGACGTCACCGTCGTCCGACGAAGCACCGACCCCGTCCCCGGCGCTGCTCGCACGCTCACCACCGACCGCCTCCACGAGGCCGTCGCCGACGCCGACGCCGTCATCGTCGCCCTCGCCCTCACCGATGAGACCCGCAACATCGTCGATGCCGAGACGCTCGCGGCGATGCGCAGCGATGCGTGGCTCTGCAATGTCGGCCGCGGCGGTCACGTCGTCACCGACGATCTCGTGACGGCACTGCGCGAGGGCGTGATCGCCGGCGCCGTGCTCGACGTCACTGACCCCGAGCCGCTTCCCGACGGCCACCCGCTCTGGGAACTCGACAACTGTGTGATCACCCCGCACGTGGGCAACACCCCCNAGATGGGCCTCCCGCTGATCGCCGACCGGGTGCGNGTCAACGTCGGCCGCTGGATCGCTGGCGACGAGCTCATCGGCCCCGTCGNCGTTGGCGTCGGCTACTAGGGNGCGCTGATGCTCGACCACGTGTTCACCGACGCCATCGGGGCGTTGCGCGACGCCTTCGAGCAGGCTCGGCTGGAGCGGCAGGCCTTCGAGGAACGCTTCCAGAGCGACGTCCTCCTCGGCGATCTGATGTGGCAGACCTCCTACGGGCTGCCCGGCGAAGGGCAACCACCCCGGGTACAAGCCGACATCACCTGCAGTTGGCCGACCTGGAGTCAGACCGCGTACCGCAGCTGGTATGTCGAAGAGGAGTTCACCGAACCGCCGCGCATCGAGATCGAGATCGTCTTCCGACGCCAGCGCCTCACCGAAACACCCGACCCCGGCATGGTGCTCGATTCCCTTCCCCTCGAGTCACCACCCATCGGACGCGACCCACTCACCCGAAGCGGCCCCACGGTCGAGTCCATTTATGGCGCTGACCTCTCCGATCCCGAGTTCGCCATCGAGGTCAGCTACGAAGGCTCGTATGAGCTCGACGAGGATCGGCTCGCCGACGGCAGCTCACTCGACGACGACTTCGGTGCGCTCGGCGGTTGGATTGCGGCCACGCTCGTGTGCGTGGGCGATGTCGCCCTCGCCGAGAACTAGGCCAGCCCTCGCCGCACCGGGTTGAGGTCGTCGAACTCCGGCTCGCGCTTCTCCATCTGGGCCTGGAACGACTCCATCATGTCCCGGGGCTGGAACATACCGGTCTGCCAGGTGGCGATCTGGTTGAGCGAGTCCGCCACCGAATGATCTCGGGCGTAAACGATCGACTGCTTCGAGCCGTAAACCGCGAGCGGTGACTTCGAGGCGATACGGCCGGCGATACCGAGCACGTTCTCGAGCATGGTGGCCTGGTCGGCGTACACCTCGTTGACGAGCCCAACTTCCTTGGCTCGCTGCGCCGGCATGCGGTCGCCGGTGTAAGCGAGTTCGCGAACGACACCGTCAGGAATCAGCTTCGGGAGGCGCTGCAACGTCCCGACATCAGCGGTCATGCCGATGTTGATCTCCTGGATGCAGAACCAGGCATCCTCGGTGGCATAGCGACAGTCGGCTGCGGTCACCATGTCGACGGCGCCACCGACCGCACCACCCTGGATCGCCACAAGGACGGGCATGCGGGCCTCCTCCAGCGCCGAGAATGACCGCTGGAGATGCATGGCGTTCGTGCGGAGGTTGGCTCGCTGACGCCCCACCTCGTTGCTGTCGCCGCCAGAGGCACCATCCGAACCTTCGGTCAACACGTCGCCGCCGGTGAACACCGACAGGTCCATGCCAGCGCTGAAGTGCTTGCCGGTCGAGGAGATGACGACACAACGCACCCGACCCGAGTCGCTCATCTCGTCGATGATCTCCGGCAGCTCTGACCAGAAGGCCGGAATCATCGTGTTGAGTTCGTCAGGGCGCGAGAGGATCACGTGGGCGACGCCCTCGCTCTCCTCGATTTCGAAACAGGTGTATCCCATGCCCGAAAGGCTACGGGATCAGGCCTCGGCGTTCCCCATCGCTGTGGCGGCAGCGGCCTCGTGCATCGACTGCGCCTTCTCCTCGAAGTTCTCTTCTTGAAGGTCGTACTCGAGGAATTCGTCGCCGGTGTCGGGCATGTGTTCGAACTCGATCACGCCGATCTCCGTGAACTTTTCGCGCAGCCAGCCCTCGCCGGCGTCGAGCAGACCGAGCTTGCGGCAGTTCGGGACAATCTTGGAGAACAGCATCCGCTGGAAGACCTTGGTTTCCTCTGGAGCGTTGAGGAGTCGCTCGCACATGACCCGGCTGTCAACCCCCATGTACTCCCAGACTTCCTGCTGCAGGAAGCGGTCGCGCATGCGCAGGGCGGCCTCGAAGGCGAATTCCTGGCGATGCTGGATCTCGGCGAGGGTCATGTCCTGATACACCTCCTGGAGGCTCAGAACGCCGAAGGCCACGTGACGGGCTTCGTCGCTCATGATGTAGCGGAGCATCTTCTTCAGCAGTGGCTCCTCGGTGAGGTCGTGCATGAAGCCGAACGCCGCCAGCGCCAGACCCTCGACCATGATCTGCATGCCCAGGTAGGTCATGTCCCAGTCGGAGTCGTTGATGATGTCGTCGAGCAGCAACCGCAGGTGCGGGTTGACCGGGTAACCACCGTCGAGCTTTTCGTTGAGATAACGGGCGAAGGCCTCGACGTGGCGGGCCTCGTCGACGGTCTGCTGAGCGGCGTAGTACTTGGCGTCGATCCACGGAACGGTCTCGACGATTTTGGCGGTGCACAGCAATGCGCCCTGCTCACCGTGCATGAACTGGCTGAGGCGCCACTTGGCCGACTGGAGACCGAACTCACGCCATTCCTTGTCGCCCCACGAGTAGAGCGGCGAATCGGGATCCTCCACGTTGGACGGATCCATCTGGAGTTCGAGCTGGAGGTTGAGCGCCTCGTAGGGATCAACCTCGATCGACCAGTCGAGATCGGTGGTGGCGTTCCACTGGCTGGTCTTGGATTTCTCGTAGAGCTTGTCGAGCTTGGCCCGCTCCCCCTTGTCGTAGTTCCAGGTGAAGATCGCGTCGGCGTTGTCCTGTACGAGGTGAATCAGTTCATGAGGATTGTCGTTCGCCTGGGCGATCTCCATGATGCGATCGACGTCGTTGGCGTCGTTGAAGTTGTTGCGCTCGGCGGTGGTCATGAGAGGTCCTCGTGGTCAGGGTCAGGGTCGATGGAGGGCAGGGTGGCGGGCAGGGCCGCCGTGACCAGCCGATGGATGACGGTGTTCCACTCGTCGGCGTCGGCAGTCGGTTTCTCGATGGCGCCCATCACCACAAAGCCGAGCGAGATCGCCTGGCACAGGGTGAGGATGGCGCGGGTAGAGAGCGTCGGATCGATAATGCCAGCGTCCTTGCCGTTGTCGATCAGGGTGGCGAGGTGGGATTCCTCTTCGGCCATACGGTCGCGGAGGGTCGTGCGGAAGGCCGGGTCACGTCGGGCCATGACCAAGGCTTCGAGCATGAGTGCGTCGCCGGCGGCCTCCCGGTTCATGAGGTCGGCGCCGAGCGAACCGAGCACGTCGGCTGCGCTGGCATCAGGGCCGACGGCGAGGAGTTGGGCGATCTGTTGCATCAACACGACATCGAGGGCGTCGAGGAGGAGATCCTGCTTGCCTTCCCAGCGGCTGTAGATCGCGCCGGTCGTCAGCCCGGCACGACGGGCGATCAACGCCACGCCGGCCTTCTCGATACCGCGCTCGGTGAATACCTCGATCGCTGCTGTGAGCAGGCGGTCGGTGATGTCGTCGCTGGTGCGGAGCGCGTCGGTCGCAGTCATTCGGTTGAAGAATAACGAGTATTATTCGAGTGTCAAGCGACCACGACGGCCGGCCGGTCGATGCGGATCAGATCAGCGTGCTGAGCTGCACATGGGGGCGGGGCCCCATGTGGGTGATGACCTCACCGGCAGCGATCGATCCGAGCTCGGCACACCGCTCGAGCGACGCCCCGAGCGAGAGGCCGAAGATAAAGCCTGAGGCGAAGAGATCACCGGCACCCGTGGCATCGACCACGCGCTCGACGGGCGTGGCGGGAACGTCGAACCGCTCGCCGTTCGCGAGCACGACCGACCCTTCGGCACTTCGGGTCAGCGCCGCGACCTCCACCATGTCGGCGATCTGCCGGGCTGCGGCGTCGAAGTCGTCGGTCTCGAACATCGAGCAGACCTCGGCGTCGTTGGCGAAGACGAGATCGACGCGGTCGTCGAGCAGATCCATCCATTCGTCCCGGTGCCGGTCGACACAGAACGAGTCGCTGAGCGTCAACGACACGATGCGTCCGGCGTCGGATGCGATCGCCATGGCGTGACGGATCGCGTCCTTTGCCTCGTCACGGTCCCAGAGATACCCCTCGCAGTACGTGATGGCGGCCGACTCGACGATCTCCTGATCGATGTCGCCGGGGTTCAGGAAGGCCGAGATACCGAGGAAGGTGTTCATCGTCCGCTCGCCATCGGGCGTGACCTGGATGAGTGAGCGGGCGGTCGGTTCGCCCTCGGTGGCGAACGGCACGTCAAACCCCACGCCGCCATTGCGGGTGTCGTGGGCGAAGACCTCGCCAAGCTGGTCGTCACGGACCTTGCCGATGTACGTCGACCGGCCACCGAGGCTGGCGACACCGGCCATCGTGTTGGCCGCCGAGCCGCCCGACGTCTCGATACCGGGTGGCATTGCGGCATAGAGCGATGTGGCCCGCTCCGTATCGATGAGGGTCATCGCTCCCTTGACCAGACCATGTTGATCGAGAAAGTCCTCCGGGACCGTCGAAATCACGTCGACGATGGCGTTGCCCACCCCGACGACATCGAGGGCAAGATCGGGATTCGCGCGCAACTCAGGCTCCAACCGCAGGTTAACCCGGGCAGGCTAGCGTTCCGGACGCCCGGCGAGCGGCTGCTCAGGCGGCCTCATCGTCGGTCTCGCCGTCTCGCTAGCCTCCACTCCGTGACCGATCCACGCCTCCCCCGCCTCGCCGTCCCGTCCGCCTACCGGCTCGAGCTGGCACCGAACCTCAGTGCCCACACGTTCACCGGCACGGTCGAAATCGATGTCGAGATCCTCGAGCCGACCTCGCGCCTCGTACTCAACAGCATCGAACTGACGATCCACTCGGCGTCGGTTGTGATCAACGGCACCACCCACACGGCTGCCACCACGCTCGACGACGAAACCGAGCGGCTCACGCTCACCCTCGACGGCGAGGTCGCCGCAGGCCCCGCCACCGTGCAGGTGACGTTCGACGGCATCCTCAACGATCAACTTCACGGCTTCTATCGATCGACGTACACCGCCGACGACGGCACCGAGCACACGATCGCCACCACCCAGTTCCAGTCGACCGACGCTCGCCGTTGCTTCCCGTGTTGGGACGAGCCCGAGTACAAGGCGACCTTCGAGACAACGCTGATCGTCGATGCCGACCATCTCGCCGTCACCAACACGAGCGAGGTCGCCGAGACCACTCTCGACGATGGCCGTCGCCGCATTCAGTACGCCCCGACGATGGTGATGTCGACCTACCTCGTCGCCTTTGTCGTCGGCCCGTTGGAGGCCACCAAACCGATCCATGCGGGCGGTGTGCCCATCCGTGTCGTCCACCGCCCCGGTCAGGGCGACCGCACCTCGTTCGCCCTCGATGTCGCCGCGGCAGCCCTCGACTGGTTTGCCGACTACTACGCAATCCCCTACCCCTCCGACAAGGTTGACCTGATCGCCATCCCCGACTTCGCGTTCGGTGCGATGGAAAACCTCGGCTGCGTGACGTTCCGCGAGGTGTTGTTGATCATCGACCCTGCCGACGCAAGCCAGCCCGAACTCCAACGGGCCGCCGACGTCATCAACCATGAACTCGCCCACATGTGGTTCGGCGACCTCGTCACGATGCAGTGGTGGGAAGGGATCTGGTTGAACGAGGCCTTCGCCACGTTCATGGAGACGAGCTGCAGCGACGCCTATCGGCCCGACTGGCGGGTCTGGGACACGTTCGCGCGGGCCCGATCGGCAGCGTTCGACGTCGATGCCCTCGCCTCGACCCGCCCGATCGAGTTCCCGGTGGTCACCCCACAAGACGCCGAGGGGATGTTCGACCTCCTCACCTACGAGAAGGGCGCCTCCGTCGTCCGCATGCTCGAGCAGTACCTCGGCGCCGAAGTCTTCCGTGACGGTGTGCGCCACTACCTCGACACCCACTCGTACGCGAACACCGAGACCACCGACCTGTGGGCCTCGCTCGAGACGGTCTCGGGTCAGCCGGTGCAGTCGCTGATGCACGACTGGATCTACCAGGGCGGTCATCCCATCATCACCGCCACCGCCACCCCGCACGGCCTGCGAGTCGAGCAGCGGGCGTTCACCCTCGATCCCAATGTCGCCGACGACCGCACCTGGTCGGTGCCCCTGGTCATCCGTCACGACGGGGAGACCACCTCGGCGCTGCTCACCGAAGGGTCGATGCTGCTCACCGGCATCACCGGCACGCCCACCACCGTGAACGCCGGCGCTGCCGGCTTCTTCCGCACCGCCATCGACGAGGCAATTCTCGCCGACCTCGAAGCGAGTGGCCCCGGCGATCGCACCCCGACCGAACGCCACGGTCTTGTCGACGATGCGTGGGCGCTCACCGTGGCCGGCTCGCTGTCGGCTGCCGACTTCCTGCGCCTCGCCCGAGCGCTTGCCGGTGAGGACGACCTCAACGTCTGGCAGGCCCTTGCGACCGGACTGCACGGTCTCGACCGCCTCGTCGAGGGCACCGCCGCCGACGTACTCGCCGGCATCATCCGCAAACTTGCCGGTCCGACCCTCGCCTCCATCGGTTTCGAGCCGGGTGCCGACGACGACGACCGCACGCTCGAGCTCCGAGCCACGCTCGTTCGCCTTCTCGGCACGGCCGGAAACGACGCGGAAGTGATCGCCGCCGCACAGGGAGCGGTCAACCACCCTGATGCGTCACTCGGCGCTGCCGCACTCACCGTTGTCGCCCATCACGGTGGCCAGGCCGAGTACGACACGATCCGCGCCGCCTGGCTCGATGCGACCGATCCCGTCACCGAAATCCGCAACCAACGAGCGCTCGCCGGCTTCCGCTCGGTGGAACTCGTCGAGCAACTTCTCGGCGACATCGCCGACGGCACCGTGCGCACCCAGGACGCCCCGTACCTGATCGCCCGTGCACTCGGGGGTCGAACGGTCGCCCGACGGGTTTGGGATTTCGTCACCACCAATTGGGACGATCTGGACGAACGCTTCCCTTCGAACTCGATCCCACGCATGCTGTCCGGCGTCACGGCCCTCGACGAACCCGACCTCGTCGAGGC
The DNA here is from genome assembly GCA_002694825.1 of Acidimicrobiaceae bacterium. GTDB lineage: Bacteria > Actinomycetota > Acidimicrobiia > Acidimicrobiales > Aldehydirespiratoraceae > UBA11606. The sequence goes on from NZNH01000092.1 coordinate 10,632, forward strand.
GGTTGCGTCCTTCCTCGACGACCACCCGATCCCGCAGGCCGGAAAGCAGGTCGACCAACACCTCGAACGTCAGCGCATCAACGCCGCATTCCGGGCCCGAGAGGCCGAGCGGTTGACGGCCTCGCTCCTCGGAAAAGCCTGACCACCGAGACCCGCGCACCGAACCGACCGGCGCGACGCACAATCAGTCGGCCTCGGTGTCAGCAGCTTCCGACAGCGCGTGACCCATGCGGGTTCGCTTCGTCTCGAGGTACTTCTCGTTCTCCGGGTTCGATGCGATCTCAACCGGCACCCGATCGACGATCTCAAGCCCATAGCCATCGAGGCCGGTGAGCTTCGCCGGGTTGTTGGTCATGATGCGGAAGCGGCTCACACCGAGATCGGCGAGCATGTTCGCTCCCACGCCGTACTCGCGGGAGTCGACCGGAAGACCCTGCGCGGCGTTGGCCTCGACCGTATCGAGCCCCTGATCCTGCAGGGCATAGGCGCGCATCTTGTGACCGATGCCGATGCCGCGGCCCTCGTGACCCCGCAGGTAGATCAGAACGCCTCGACCCTCGTGGGCGATCTTCTGGAGGGCCAGATCGAGCTGAGGACCGCAGTCACAGCGGAGACTGCCGAGAATGTCGCCGGTGAGGCACTCGCTGTGGACCCGCACGAGCGGCGGGTCGCCACCGTCGACATCGCCCATGACGAACGCGATGTGATCAACCCCATCGAGCACCGAACGGTAGGCGTGACACATGAAGTCGCCGTGCTTGGTCGGCACCCGAGCCACGCCCATCTGCTCGACCAGGATCTCGCTCTTGCGCCGATGGCGGACGACATCGGCAATCGACACGAGCAGCAGATCGTTGTCGGCGGCGAACGCCGCTGCGTCGTCGAGCGGCATCATGTCGCCCGTGACGCTCACGAGGTCGGCCACGACCCCGACCGGACTGAGACCGGCAAGACGGCACAGATCGACCACTGCTTCGGCGTGGCCGGCTCGTTTCAGCACGCCGCCCTCTCGGGCCCGCAGCGGGAAGACGTGGCCAGGACGAGCGAAATCATCGGCGGCGACCTCGGCGCGGGCCAGGGCAGCGATGGTTCGAGCCTGATCGGCCGGCGAGGATCCGGTGGTGTTGCCATCGACGAGGTCGACCGAAACGGTGAATGCCCCACGACCGGTGGCTTCGTCCTCGGCGACCATGAGCTCGAGCTCGAGCTCGTCTGCCCGATCGACCGACATCGGGACGCCGATGAGGCCGGTCACCCGACGACTCAGCCACACGAGCTTCTCGGTATCCATGAACTGGGCGGCGCCGGCCAGAGCTCCCGTGGCGGTTTCGGAGTCATCGTCGACCACCACGATGAGAGATCCGGCGGCGATTGCGTCGAGCGAGGCGGAGATGGAAGCGAAGTCAGGCATGGGGGCTCTTCACTGTGCGGGGCGGACGAGACGCTCGACGTACTTGGCGAGCACGTCGGCTTCGAGGTTGACGGTATCGCCAACGTTGCGCTGGCCCATCGCCGTCACGGCGAAGGTGTGCGGGATGATCGCGATGGAGAAGGTGGAGGGGGTGACCGCTGCGACGGTGAGGCTGATGCCGTCGACGGCGATGCTCCCCTTTTCGACGACATAGTTCGCAAGCTCGGACGGCAGCGTGAAGGTGAATCGCCAGGAGCCATCGTCGAGTTCCTCGATCGAGTGCACCTCACCCGTGCCGTCGACATGACCCTGAACGACATGGCCGCCGTAGCGGCCGTTGGCGGCAAGTGGACGTTCGAGGTTGACCGGATCGCCGGGCGCAAGACCCCCGAGGTTCGTGCGATCCATCGTCTCGGGTACGGCGTCGGCGGCCCACCAGTCGTCACCCCACTCGACGACGGTCAGACAGCACCCGTTCACGGCGATCGACGCCCCCATCTCGACGTCGCCGAGCACAGTCGACGCCGCAATCGTCACGCGAGCGCCCTCACCGACAGGCGCGACCGAGCGAATGGTGCCGACCTCTTCGACCAAACCGGTGAACATCGATCCAGGCTTCTTTCTGCTGATGGGTTAGGTCAACTCGACATGCGTCGCAACACCGCTCGGGCGTCGTCGATATCGACCTTGAGTTGTTCGGACAACTGCTCGAGTCCGTTGAACTTGCGCTCACTTCGCAGGAAATCGACGAAGGAGACGGCGACTTCCTCGCCGTACAGATCACCCTCAAAATCGATGAGATGCGCCTCGAGTAGCGACTGCTCCGCGTGTTCGTAGAACGTGGGTCGGCGACCGATGTTGATCGCGCACGGGTGGCGCTCACCGTTCGCACGAGTGCACCAGCCGGCGTACACCGCATCGGCCGGCCACGCCATCACCTTCGGGACCGGGATGTTCGCCGTGGGGAACCCGATCTGACGACCTCGCTGATCGCCCGCCTCGACGACGCCTCGGACCTCATAGGGGCGACCGAGCATCGAGGCGGCGTAGGCGACATTGCCCCCGGCGAGCGCTCGCCGAATCTTGGTCGACGACACCGGCTCCCGAGCCTCGTCGTCGTGACGGATCAATTCGAGCGGGTGGACCTCGAAGCCGAGCTCCTCGCCCATCTGGGCCATGGCGTCGACGTCGCCGGAGCGACCTGCACCGAAGTGGAAGTCCTCACCGACGACGATCGCCCTGGCGTGCAGCGCCTCGACAAAGACCTCCTGCACGAACACGTCAGGGGGTGTTGCCGCCCGGTCCTCGTCGAAGGAGATCAGGTACACACAGTCGATGCCCTGCGCCTCAATCAGCTCGAGTTTCTGTTCGAGCGTGGTGAGCAGCTTCGGCGCGTTCTCCGGACGGACCACATGGGCCGGGTGGCCGTCGAAGGTCACAACCGCCGAACGCACGCCGAGCCGGTCGGCGGCGGCTCGGACCTGCCGGAAGACCTCCTGGTGACCCAAGTGCACACCGTCGAAAACGCCGATCGTGGCCGCGACGGCGGCATCGTCGGCCAGTCGATCACGGCGGTCGTGCAGGAGTTCCATGGCGCCTCGAGGTCGGGGGATCTGAAGAAACGCTACCGGGGGATCACCACGGTCGGTTTCCCACCCTGGGGATGCGATTCGTACACAGCCAGGAGCGCTCCATCTTCGCCCATCACCGCCCACGGACCCCCACCGGAGACCTGCAACTGTTCGAGCGGAAGGACGCGACCGTGACCCACCAGCACGGCAGTGTCCTCGTCGACGAGGACCGACTCAAGGTGCTGAACCGCCGCTGAGACCGGCAGGAGCGTCGGTGACTCGATCGTGCCGGCATCGTCAAGCGTGAAACCCCCCACCGATGTGCGTCGCAATGAGCGCAGATGTGCACCCCCGCCGAGCGCAATGCCGAGATCCGCAGCCAGCGAGCGAATGTAGGTACCCGACGAGCAGTCGACGACACAACGCCACACGCCGCGCGCTCCCTCGACCGGCTCGACGTCGAAGCGGTCGACCCGCACCGGACGCGGAGGCCGATCGACCTCCTTGCCCTCACGGGCCAGTTCGTGAAGCCGCTTGCCGTCGATCTTGATCGCCGAGACCATCGGCGGCACCTGCATCAGATCCCCGGTGAGGCGGTTGGCAGCAGCACGCACCTGATCGTCGGTGACCGCCGACATGTCGTAGGTGGCGGTGATCTCGCCGGCAGCGTCGAGGGTCGTCGTCTCCGTCCCGAGCACGATCTCACCCTCGTAACGCTTCGGCAGCTCGGTGAGAAACCGCAGCAGGCGGGTGGCGTGTCCCACGCCGAGCACCAGCACACCGGTTGCGTCGGGGTCAAGCGTGCCCGAGTGACCGACCTTCCGAGTGCCGATCACACCGCGGGACTTGGCGACGACATCGTGGCTGGTCCAGCCCGCCGGCTTGTCGATCACGACAACACCGTGTGGGCCGGCGCTACTCGTCTTCGTGCCCATCCCCAGCCTCGCTCGCAGCACCGGAGTCGAGATCGGGCACCGGTGGGCGCTCGGCCTCCTGACGCAGGATCTCCTCGATGCGCGCCGCAGACCGCAGCGTCGAGTCCGAGCGGAATTCCAGTTCGGGCGCGCGACGCAGCTGCGTGCCCTGGCTCACCGCGTGGCGCAGTCGGCCGCGATACTCCTCGAACGCTTCGTCGATCTCGGGATCGCCGTCTCGGTCGAAGGTCGTGAAGTAGATCACCGCCTTGTGGAGATCACGGTCGACGTCGACACCCGTGAGCGACACGAGTTCGAGTCGTTCATCCTCGATGTACTCGAGTTCGGACGCGATGACCCGACGGATCAACTCGCCTGCTTTGGCTGTGCGCGTGCCCGGAGCGCCGGATCGGTTGTGCCGGCCGCGGCCCTTGCCCATCAGCTGTCGAGGTCTTCGAGGGTGCGCTCGATTTCGCGCTCCTCGTAGGTCTCGATGATGTCGCCGGGGCGCAGATCCTGGAAGTCCGACAGGCCGATGCCACACTCGTACCCAGCGGCAACCTCACGGGCATCATCCTTGAAGCGCTTGAGCGACTGGACCGTGCCCTTCCAGATGATCGTGCCTTCCCGGATGAAGCGCACCTTGGAGTTGCGGGTGATGACGCCATTGAGGACGTAGCAACCGGCGATCTTGCCGATGCGGGGCACCGAGAAGATCTCGCGCACCTCGGCGTCGCCGGTGACGACCTCTTCGAACTCGGGAGCCAGCAGACCGACCATCGCCGACTCGATGTCCTCGAGCAGGTGGTAGATGATCTCGTACGTGCGAATCTCGACCTTCTCAGCATCAGCGAGATCGCGGGCCTTGCGGTCGGGCCGCACGCCGTAGCCGATGATCGTGGCGTTGGCGGTCGCCGCCAACTGGATGTCGTTCTCGGTGATCCCGCCGACACCTCGATGCACGAAGCCGATCTTTACCTCGTCACGCTCCAGCTTGCGGAGCGACTCGGTGAGGGCTTCGAGCGAACCATTGACGTCGGCCTTGATGATCAGGTTGAGCGTGGCTGCCTCGCCGCGCTGGATCTGGTCGAAGATGTCCTCGAGTTTGGCGCCGCCGGCAAGGGCATGAGCCTCGCGGCCGAGCGAGGACTGACGCTGCCAGTGCTCGCGAGTGTCGGCCACCCGGCCGGCCACCTTCTCATTCGGCGCAACGACGAACTCCCGACCGGCGTCTGCGACCTCGGAGAGGCCGAGAACCTGAACCGGAGTCGACGGGCCAGCTTCCTTGACCTGCTCACCATGATCGTTGATCAGGGCACGGACACGGCCCCACGCCGCACCGGCAACCATCGGATCACCGACCCGAAGGGTGCCGCTCTGGACGAGGACGGTGGCCACCGGACCTCGACCGATGTCGAGGTTCGACTCCAGAACGACGCCCTGGGCTCGGCCCTCGGGAGTCGCGCGAAGATCCTCGACCTCGGCGACGAGCAGGATCTGATCGAGCAGTTCGTCAACGCCGATGTTCTGCAACGCCGAAACCCGCTGGAAGATCGTGTCGCCGCCCCATTCCTCGGGAACGAGGTTGTGCTCGGCCACGCCAGCGATCGCTTTGTCGACGTCGGCGTTCTCTCGGTCGATCTTGTTGACCGCCACGATGATCGGCACCTCGGCCGCCTTCGCGTGATTGATCGCCTCGATGGTCTGCGGCATGACGCCGTCGTCGGCGGCCACCATCAAGATGACGATGTCGGTGGACTCAGCACCACGGGCTCGCATCTGGGTGAACGCAGCGTGGCCCGGCGTGTCGATGAAGGTGATCTTCTGCCCATCGCGCTCGACCTGATACGCACCGATGTGCTGGGTGATGCCGCCGGCCTCGCCGTCAGCGACGTTGGCGTTTCGGATGCGGTCGAGCAGCAGCGTCTTGCCGTGGTCGACGTGACCCATCACGGTGATCACCGGCGGACGGAGCGGCGCGTCGTCGCCTGACTCGTCGTCGATGACGAGCAGCTTCTGGAGTTCGACCTCCTGCTCCTCGCCCGGATCGACCAGACGGATCTCGGCTCCGATCTCGGCGGCGAACAGTTCGATCATGTCGTCGCTCAGCGACTGGGTGGCGGTGACCATCTCGCCGGCCTGCATGAGGAACCGGACGACGTCGGCCGCCGTACGGTTGAGCTTCGGGCCGAGATCGAGCGCAGTCGAGGCCCGCTCGACGACAACCTCGCCCTCGGGGACCGGTGCATCCACCGGCGTGTAGCTCGGCACATCCATCGGCTGGAGTTCTTCGCGGTTGCGACGGCGACGACCCTTGCGGCGGGGCGGACGCTGACCGGGACCACCCGGACGGCCACCAGGACCGCCACGGCCACCGGGGCCACCGGGGCCACCAGGACCACCGCGGCCGCCCGCAGGGGGAGCTCCGGCGCCCGGCACGGAATCGCGAGGGCCGCTGGGACGACGGCCACCCGGCATGGGGCCGCGAGCCGGACCACCCGGACGGCCACCACTGGGCCCGCTGGGACGGCCACCCGGGGGTGGCGGGATCGCTTTGCCCGAAGTGGAACGCGGCGGAGGAGGTGGAGGAATCGGCTTGCCCGAGCCCGAGGTCGGCGGTCGCTTCGACGGATCGACAGCAACCTTCTTGACGACCTTCTTGACGACCTTCTTGACCACCTTCTTCGCCACCGGCGCCGGGGCATCCTCGGGCGCGGTCGGCTTCTTCGGGGGCGCAGCGCTACCGCTTGAGGAGATCACGCGGGCAGGGGCAGCCGGCGTCTCGGACTCAGACGCAGTCGGCTCCACAACCACCGGCTCGGCTGCGACCGTCGGCTCGTCGATGAACGGATCGGGAGCAACAACGGCTTCCTCGGCGTCGGTATCGTCGGCCGGCGCCTCCACGCTCGCTGCGGCCTTCTTGGCCGTCGCCTTCTTGGCCGTCGCCTTCTTGGCCGCCTTCTTCGTGGCCTTTTTGGCGGACTTCTTGGCCGTCGCCTTCTTGGCCGCCTTCTTCGCTGCCTTCTTGACCGGCTTCGGCTCCTCGGGCTGTTCATCGCGAACCAGGCCCTCACGCTCAGCCTTGCGGCGGACACGGTCGGCCTGCGCGTCGACGATGCTCGAGGAATGGCTCTTGACGCCGATCCCCAAGGACTCGGCGAGATCGAGCGTCTCGGCATTGGTCATGCCGAGCTCTCGTGCGAGTTCGTAGACGCGGATGTTGTTTGGCACTGAGGCGATTGCCCTTCTGACCCGGTGTTCGCTCTCGAAACCGCCGGATCGCTCACTTGTTCGACGACACAACCTGCGTCGTCAGTGGTCACTTTTGCTGGCGCGCACGCGCGTCAGGCTGCAATGGCCACAACGATTGAAGCCTAGCGAGATCATCCGCGTCTGCCGCGGTTCGCAGGGCCCGACGGATCGCCTTTCGAGCGATCGCTGCGTCGAGGCACGCCCGATCGGGGCACACATACGCCCCACGGCCCGGTCCTCGCCCACGTGCGAAGCCGTCCGGAGTTGCCCGGATCCGCACCAATTCGGCCTGTTCAAGGCGCTCACGGCACCCCACACAGGTCCGAATCGGCATCAGAACCGCTATTCGGCCTCGTCGTCGGCGGCCGAACCGTCGTCCGCCTCGGCAACGGGGCCATCACCGGCCTCGTCCTCGGCGTATTCGTCGTCGCTCACAGGAGCCTCGTCGGCCGCGGCCGCCTCTTCTTCCTGCATGGCCAGATAGTCGGCCTCGGAGATCGGATCACTGCCATCGGCGGGCTGCCAAAGGTTCTCGCCGGTCTCGGGATCCTGGATCCACTCGCCATCGGCCCACTCGACCCCCTCGGCGTACGCCTGCTCCTCGGCGAACTGGGTCTCGGACTTGATGTTGATTCCCCAGCCGGTGAGACGAGAGGCAAGACGGGCGTTCTGGCCCTCCTTGCCGATCGCCAGCGACAGCTGAAAGTCGGGGACGATGACATCGCAGTCGCCGGTCATCTCGTCGGGACGCACCTCGGTGACCTTCGCCGGGCTCAGGGCGCGAGTGACGAACTCCTGCAGATCCTCGTGGAACGGCACGATGTCGATCTTCTCGCCACGGAGCTCATTGACGACCTGGCGCACACGAGCGCCACGAGCACCGACACAGGCGCCGACCGGGTCGACGTTCTTGTCGTTGGACCACACGGCAATCTTGGTGCGGTGGCCTGGTTCGCGAGCACAGGCCTTGATCTCCACGATGCCGTCGGCAATTTCGGGGACCTCGAGCTCGAAGAGGCGCTTGACCAGACCCGGGTGGGTGCGGCTAACGACGATCTGCGGGCCCTTGGCCGTCTTGCGGACCTCGACGATGTACGCCTTGATGCGGGCATTCGAGTCGGGACGTTCGAACGGCACCTGCTCGGCCTGGGGCAGGAGCGCCTCGACTCGACCGAGGTCGAGCAGCGTGTAACGGGCGTCGGTCTGCTGGATCATGCCCGTGACGATGTCGCCTTCGCGGCCGGCGTACTCCTCGTACTTCAGCTCGCGTTCGGCCTCACGGATGCGCTGGGTCATCACCTGGCGGGCGGTTTGTGCCGCAATGCGTCCGAAGTTGTCGGGGGTGACCTCAAACTCGTCGCCGACGGGCTCGCCATCCTCGTCGAGTTCTTGAGCGAAGACCTGGAACTCCATGGTCTCGGGGTTGATGGTCACCCAGGCGTACTCGTACGCATCGGGCATGCGCTTGTAGGCGTGCTCGAGGGCATCGGCAAGCGCCCCAAAGAGCGCATCAACGGAGATGCCTCGGTCGGTGGCGAGCGCCTGCAGCGCCTCCATCATGTCCTGGTTCATCGGTGAGCCTCTCTCTGCGATTCTGGGATGCTCGGACGCTTGTCGCCCTGGCCGGGCTTGGGGGCGCCGCCCCATTCGAATACGGTGCGGGCCTTCGCCACGTCGTCGTAGGCGAACGCTCGCGTGTCGCCGTCGATCTCCAGCATGAATCCGGCTTCTGTGGATCCGACAAGGGTGCCGGAAAAGCGGCGGTTGCCGTCGACGTCGGCGAACGTCTTGATCTTCACGGTCTCTCCGATCGCCCGCTCGAAGTGCAGGCGGGTGCGGAGCGGACGCTCGAGACCCGGCGAGGAGACCTCGAGGGTGTAGCGGCCTGGGATCGGATCGGCCTCGTCGAGCACTCGGCTCGAGGATTTCGAGATCGTCTTGATTGCATCGATATCGATGCCGCCATCGGCATCGACCAGGATCCGCAGAATCCCGCCGTTGAATTCGACGTCGTAGAGCTCGGCACCAACATCGGCCACGACGGGGGCCACCAGCTCACGAACTCGATCGACAACAGCCATGGCACTCCCCTTTCGTGGTCACCGGGATGGAAACGGCGCCGGAACTGAGAAAGGCGTGGCCTGCGGCCACGCCTCATCCGAATCCGGCTGAAGAACGATGAGCGCAGTGTATCAGGAATCCGACGACGCAAACGCCGCCACAAACTCGGCATGACGGCGAGCGAGAAGGACGTTCGACCCCTCGACAGCGATTCTGGGACGGTCGGCGACACGATTGAACGCACCTTGAGCGAACGAGAGGTGGATCCGCCGATTGGCGGCCGACACCACGGCCTTCGCCACCTCAGCCCTCGCTGCGACGGATCTCGGCGATCACGGCCTCGGACTCGTTGGCGTCCTCTCCACGCTCTCCGAGGTTCCGGTCGCGGTCCTCTTGCGCGGCCTTGCGGGCGGCATCCTTGGTGGCCTTTGCCTTTTCCAGGGCGGCATCGGCGCCGTGCTCGTGAATGAACTCGGCCCATTCGACAAGGGTGTCGACCATCTCGTCCTCGGGAACGACCATGACGTTCTGGCCCTTCACAAACAGGTGGCCGCGCTTGTTGCCCGCGGCAATGCCGAGATCGGCATCGCGGGCTTCTCCCGGCCCGTTCACGACACAGCCCATCACGGCGACCTGCAGAGGGATCTCCCGCTCACCGAAGGCGGCCATCGCGTCCTGGGCAACGGTGTAGACGTCGACTTCGGCGCGACCACACGACGGACACGCGATCAAGTCGATATTCTTGCGCTCACGCAGGCCCATGGCCTCGAGCAGTTGACGGCCGGCCTTGGCTTCCTCGATCGGGTCGGCAGTGAGTGAGTACCGGATTGTGTCTCCGATGCCTTCGGCGAGCAGGGTCGCAATCCCGGCAGTGGCCTTTAAGGTTCCCGCCGGTGGCGGACCCGCCTCGGTGACACCGAGGTGCAGCGGATGGTCGGTGGCCTCGCTGAGTTGGCGGTACGCCTCGATCATCAGCGGGACCGAGGATGCCTTTACCGAGATCTTGATGAGGTCGAAGTCGACTTCCTCGAAGTAGGCGATTTCCTGCAACGCTGACTCGACCATCGCCTCCGGCGTGACCTTGCCGCCGTACTTGTCGTACAGCGCAGGATCGAGTGAGCCACCGTTCACCCCGATACGGATCGGAATGCCCCGGTCCTTGGCCTCGCGAGCGACGGTCTTGATGTGCTCGGGCTTGCGGATGTTGCCCGGATTGAGACGAAGGCCGTGGACCCCGGCCTCGAGTGCTTCGAGTGCACGCCGGTACTGGTGATGGATGTCGGCGATGATCGGCACTGGAGAACGCGGCACGATGCGGGCGAGCCCTTCCGCTGCCTCAGGCTCGTTGCACGTACAGCGCACGATGTCGCAGCCAGCTGCGGCCAACCCGTAGATCTGCTGCAGGGTCGCTTCGTGATCCGCCGTCTTGGTGATCGTCATCGACTGGATCGTGATGGGGGCGCCTCCGCCGACCGGGACGTCGCCGACCATGATCTGTCGGGTCTCCCGGCGAGGGAAGCTCTGCGTGAACTCCACGAACGCAACGCTACCGGGCCGACGCGCGCTCGGAGATGACGGGCGGCACGACCGCTGGCTCAGCCGATGTCGATCGGATCGATGATGTCGCGGGCGAGGGCGAAGACCCCGATGACGACGAGGAATGCGAACACTGCGTAGGTCAGGGGCAGCACCCGGGCGTAGTCGACCTCGTGCTTGCGGCCGCCCATCGAGCGGAGGCGCTCGTAGGTTCCGATGGCCACATGTCCTCCGTCGAGCGGGGGCAGCGGCAAGAGATTGAACACACCGATGAAAATGTTGAGGATCGCCAGCAGTTGGAGTTGGCCTTCGAAACTCGCATTGGCGCCGAGTCGAGCGGCGCCGTAAATCGAGAGGATCCGCTCCTCGTCGGGATTGCGGATGTCGAGCGCTCGACTGTTGATCTCGCGCTGCTCGGCCACATCGGTGGCGGTGGTGAGATCGGCACCGCCGCCGAACGTGTCGGTCAAGAAGTTCCCAAGGGTGCTCGGCGTGAAGAACTGCACCAGCGCCTCACCGGAAACGACAATCCACTCGCCGAAGGTCGTGACCCCATGCCATGCCGAGGCGAACAGACCGAGATTGTCGAGCAGCGGCTCATCGCCCACACCGAAGAACCCGACGGTGGGATTCTCGACCGAGGTGATGTCGAGAATCTCGACGTCGATCATGACACGAGGGAACTGCTCACCGACCGGGTCGACCGTGATATCGACGAACTCGCCCTCCCGGCCTTCGAGCACCATGAGGATGTCGTCCCAGCTGGTGACGTCGGTGCCCTCAATCGCAAGGATGCGATCGCGCTCGATGAGCCCCTGAAAGGCGTCGGCGCCCTCCGCGGTGAGACGACTGCCGATGACCACGGAATCGGTGATGACCTCGCCGTTGCGTTCCCAGGTGAACTCGGTGAGTTCACCCCCACGGGCTCGGACGAGATCGCCGAACTGCAGGAAGCCGCCGACCTCCTCACCCCCGACGCTGAGCATCACGTCGCCCGGCTCGATGCCGAGTTCGGCGGCGGCGCTCGCCTGAGACGTGCGTGAGACCTGCCAGGCACCGTCATCGTTCTGCACGCCGTAGAAGAGCGCGAGCACAGCGAGCAGAACGATCGCCATGATGAAGTGCATCGCAGAGCCGGCCGAGACGACCAGCATCTTGCGCGGCCATGACTTGATCCGGTACGACCGTTGTTCATCGCCAGGCTCGACCGGATCGAGATTGTTCATCCCGATGATGCGGACGTACGCACCGGCCGGGATGCCTTTGACGCCGTATTCGGTCTCGCCCTTGTGGAACGACCAGAGTCGGGGTCCAAAACCGATGAAGAACTCCGTGACCTTCATGCCGGTCCAGCGCGCCGTGAGGTAGTGACCGAGCTCGTGCATGAAGATCATGACGATCAGCGCGACGACGAAAAAGGCCCAGCCCCAGCTGGCGAGAAAGCCAAGGGCGAGGATGGCCGTGATCATGAGGATCAGGCCGCTGAAATCGTTGGTGGTCTCGGTGTCGATCGCCGACGCCGAGTCCGATTCCGGCGGGGGCACCGGGGTCTCGGTCTGCATCACGCCATTTTCGCGGAGATCACCGCCAATGCGACATCGCGCGCCTGCGCGTCTGCCGCCAGCACCGCATCGACATCGCTTGCGGCTGACCCGGGCCAGCGCTGGAGTGCCTCGTCGACTACCTCGCCGATGTCGACCCATCGGATCGACCCGGCGAGGAATGCGTCGACCGCGACCTCGTTGGCAGCACTCAGCCACGCTGGTGCCGTCTCACCCACCCGCCCGGCGTCGTAGGCCAGACGAAGACACGGGAAAGCCTCCAGGTCAGGGGGCTGGAATTCGAGTCGGCTGAGCGTGGTCCAATCGATCGCGCCGTACGGCACGTCGAGCCGATCGGGGTAGGCCAGCGCGTACCCGATACACAGACGCATGTCCGGCATCGAGAGTTGGGCGATCGTCGCACCGTCGGTGTAGCTGACCATCGAGTGGACCACCGACTGAGGATGAACGACGACATCGATCTCGTCGAACGACACGCCGAAGAGTTCGTGGGCCTCGATCACCTCGAGACCCTTGTTCATCAACGTCGATGAGTCGATCGTGATCTTGGGCCCCATCGACCATGTGGGATGAGCCAGCGCATCGTCGATCGTGACCTGCTCGAGGTCGCGGCGGTTGCGGCCTCGAAACGGTCCCCCACTCGCCGTGAGCACGATGCGATGAACTCGATCGGTTGCGCTGACCTTGCCGGTAACGCCGTTGGCCCGCAGACACTGGTGCACCGCACAGTGCTCGCTGTCGACCGGAACCAGCTCCGCACCTGGGGTCTGCCATGCTCGTTGGACCACCGGCCCGGCGGCGATCAGCGATTCCTTGTTGGCCAGGCCGAGCCGCTTGCCCGCCTTGAGGGTCGCGAGGGTGACGGGCAGCCCGGCGAAGCCGACAACTCCGTTGATGACGGTGTCGGCGGTGAGTGCAGCGTCGGCCATCGCCGCATCGCCCACCAGCAGATCGACGCCTTCGGGCAACTGCGGCCCGATCTCGGCCGCAGCCTCGGCATCGGCAACCGCGACGACCTGGGGGCGAAACTCCTCGGCTTGGGCGATGACGTCGGGGTTGCGACCAACACCGAGCGCCGTCACGACATAGTCGCCGGGGCGCTCGCGAATGATCTCGAGTGTCTGTGTGCCGATCGAGCCGGTCGAACCCAGCACCGACACCGAGGTGGTCATCGTCGGCTCAGCTGAACACGAAGGCGTTGGCGGCGAACCAGACCGTCGGCAGCACGAAGAGCAACCCGTCGAAGCGGTCGAGCAGGCCTCCGTGGCCGGGGAGGATCGTGCCCATGTCCTTGATGCCGAGATCGCGCTTGATCTGCGACTCGGCCAGATCACCGATCGGAGCAGCGAGCGCCGCAGCGATGCCGATCACGATCATCGTGAACAATCCACTGCCATCGAAGGCGTCGCCAGCGAGCGGGGCAGGCTGCCCGATGATGCCCATGACGATGGCGGCGATCAGCACGACGACCATGCCACCGATGAGGCCTTCCATGGTCTTGTTGGGGCTGGCGGACGACAGTGGGGTGCGGCCGAGCGCCTTCCCGATGAACAGCCCGCCGATGTCGTAGAAGACGGTGAGGATCACCGCAACGGTGAGCACGCCGGTGCCGTAGGTGTCGACCGACAACATCAAGGCGGCGAAACTGCCGAGCACGCCGATGTGCACGATGCCGAGCAGCGTTGCGCCGAGGCCACGCATGGCACCGTCAGGGCTGATGCCCATGACGTACCAGAGCGAGCCGAACAGGAGCGCCAACACGAGCACGAGCCCGATCGCCGCTTCTCCCTTCCAGTAGACCGCGAGCGGCAGGGAGAGTACGGCGGTGAGACCGAGCAGCACAGCGGGCTGGTAGCCGGCAACTCGCACGGCGTTGTAGAACTCGACGGCGGCGAGCGACAGCGCAATCGTGACGATCACAAGGGCGGCCACCGGGCCGACGGCCATGGCTGCGAAGAACAGGACGGCGAGGGCCACACCGACGATGACCGCCATCGGCATGTCTCGATCGCCGGTCGCGCCGGCGACCGCACCCAGGGATTCTGCGAGCGACCGCTCATCACCGGCAGGGGTCGCCTCCGACATCGCCGCGCCGAGGCGACCGGAATCTTGGTCGTCGTCGAAACCGAAAAAGTCAGCGGCGGCGTCGGACACGCCATCCGGCTGTGCGGGCGGCGCCGCATCAGACCCGTCGTCGGTCAAGCGGGGCGTGGACGACACGTCAGCCCAGGCAGCGAGCTCGTCGGGCTCGGCCTCGGGGAGGGTCGGCTCCGGGTTCGGCTCGAAGGTCATCGACGCATCGCCACCGACCTGGGGCACCGACCCGGTTGGCGGCTCGCTCCAGTGCGGGATGGCGTCGTCGTCCTCCTCAAAGGAGATGTCGTCGTCGCCGAAGACCGAACGGCCTGGCGCCGCGAACTCGTCGACAGGTTCACTGCTGTCGGCGACTCGAAAGCCCTCGAACTCGTTGGATTCGTCACTCATCGGGTACGCCCTTCCAGAGCAGTGTGAGGTTTACACCTCAAGTAGCTCTTCTTCCTTCTGGGCCTGCGCTGCATCAATCATGCCAATGAAATCGTCCTTCAAGGCATCAAGCTGCGTTTCGGCCCCTCGCACGTCGTCTTCGGAGACGCCGTCGAGATCTTCGAGTTCCTTGCGAGCAGAGCGACGAACACCGTTCACGCGCTGCTTGGCTTCCTCCGCCATACCGCCGACGACCTTGGCCAGGTCTCGGCGGCGCTCCTCGGTGAGCATCGGGAAGCTCAAGCGGATGATGCGTCCGTCGTTCGACGGACTCAGGCCCATATTCGAGTTGATGATTGCCTTCTCGATCGCGTCGAGGTTGGCGATGTCGTGCGGGGTGACGATCAGCTGGCGAGCTTCGGGCACCGAGAAACTCGCGAGCTCCTGCAACTTCATCTCGACACCGTAGGCCTCAACGGTGAGCCGCTCGAACAGTGCCGAGGACGCCCGACCGGTGCGGACGGTCGAGAACTCACGCCGTGCATGACTGACGGCCCCCTCCATCTTCTCGCCCGCATCGAGCAGGATGAGTTCGATCTCTTCGTCGTTCACGGTCATTCCTCGTCGTCGACGAGGGTACCGACCGACTCACCCTGGAGCAGGGATTGGAGGTTGTTGTCGCCCATCAGGT
Source organism: Acidimicrobiaceae bacterium (assembly GCA_002694825.1). Classification (GTDB taxonomy): domain Bacteria; phylum Actinomycetota; class Acidimicrobiia; order Acidimicrobiales; family Aldehydirespiratoraceae; genus UBA11606. The sequence goes on from NZNH01000092.1 coordinate 26,093, forward strand.
CGAAAACGACGATGGGCAGATCGTTGTCCATGCACAGCGTGATCGCCGTGGAATCCATAACCTTCAGGCCCTCGTTGAGCACCCGCATGTAGGAAACGTGATCAAGCTTCACGGCGTCGGGATTGGTCCGAGGATCGTCGCTGTAGATGCCGTCGACGCCCCCGTGGGTGCCCTTCAGCACCACACCCGCCTCAATCTCGACCGCCCGCAGGGCCGCCGTGGTGTCAGTCGTGAAGAACGGATTGCCTGTGCCGGCGCCGAAGATGACAACCCGACCCTTCTCGAGGTGACGAGTCGCCCGACGGCGGATGTAGGGCTCGGCGATCTGGTGCATTTCGATCGCCGACTGCACACGGGTCGGCTGCCCAAGCTGCTCCAGCGTGTCCTGCAGGGCAAGCGCGTTCATCACGGTGGCGAGCATGCCCATGTAGTCGGCCTGCGCACGATCCATGCCCTCGCCGGCGCCATGGATGCCGCGCCAGATGTTGCCTGCACCGACGACGACCGCGATGTCGACGTTGAACTGCCGCGCTGCGGCGACGATGTCTTCTGCGATCGCCCGGACCGTGGGTCCGTGGATGCCGTGCTCGAGCGGACCGGCGAACGCCTCACCAGAGAGTTTCAGCAAAACCCGCTGCCAGCGGGCGGCTTCGGTTCCTCGGGTGTTCGGTTCGTCGTCGCTCATTCCGTCATGATCCGATCACAACCTGGACGAAGCGCGCAATGTTTCCGCCTCCCAAGCTGTCCTTCACGGCGGTCTTGTCACCGTGAAGACCTTGCTCGAGGAGGGCACGCTCACCCTTCCAGGCGTTGAGTCGACCCGTGACGATCTTGTCCCAGGCCTGCTCAGGCTTGCCCTCGGCCTTGGTGATCTCGAGAAGCGAGACCCGCTCCTTTTCGATGTCATCAGCGGGGATCTCGTCGGAGGACAGATACGTGGGCTTGGCGAACGCGACATGCAGAGCGACCTGGTGGAGGTCCTCCTGGCTAACGCCGTTGCCCTCGACGACGACGGCGTTCACCCCGCGCCCGTCCTGGCTGTGCAGGTAGGTGTCGAGGATGTTGCCGTCGGCGGCGATGATCTGCTCGACCGCCCCCAGTTCGATGTTCTCCTTGATCGTGACCTTGAGATCATCGATGGCATCGGCGTGGGCATCGACCGCACCGGGGCCACCCGTGAGGACGGCATCGGCAAGGGTCTGCGCCAGGGTGGTGACGGCGTTGTTCTTGGCCGAGAAGTCGGTCTCGGTCTTGATCTGCACGACGGCGGCCGTGTTGCCGTCGACGGCGATCGCGACGGTGCCCTCATCGTTGTCACGGTCGGAGCGGGCATCGGCCTTTGCGAGACCCTTCTCGCGGAGGGCCTGCTTGGCCGCTTCCATGTCGCCATCGGCAGCCTCGAGGGCCTTCTTGGCGTCCATCATGCCGGCGCCGGTGGCGTCGCGGAGGGCCTTCACGTCCTTGGCGGTGAAGCTCATGTCAGTGTTCCTTGAGTTTCGGAGTGGAAAGGGATCGTTCGAATCAGGACTCGGTGGTGCCCTCATCGCCGGCGGAGGGCGTAGCCTCCTCGGCTTCGGCAGGCGCAGCCTCTTCGGCGGCCGGTGCGTCGGCCTCGGCCGAAGCGGCAGCCACGCGGGCCTCGCGAGTGGCGGCCTCGGCGGCAGCCTCGGCGCGGGCCTGCTCCTGCTGCTCGGCGATCTCGGCCTCTTCGAGGACGTTGCGCTGAGCCGGGGCTTCACCCGAGGCCTCGGCCTTCTTCGAGCGGATGAAACGACCCTCAAGCACGGCGTCGGAGATGACACGGCTCATGAGTTCGCCTGCGCGAATCGCATCGTCGTTGCCAGGGATGGCGAAGTCGACAAGGTCGGGATCGCAGTTGGTGTCGACGACCGCAACAATCGGGATGCCGATCTTGCGAGCTTCGGTGACGGCGATGTGCTCCTTCTTCGTGTCGAGCACGAAGACGGCGTCGGGCAGCTTCTGCATGTCGCGGATACCACCCAGGTTGCGCTCCAGCTTGGTCAGCTCACGGCTGATGAGGAGCGCTTCCTTCTTGGGCATGGCCTCGAACTCGCCGGAGTCACGCATGCGGCGGTACTCCTGCATCTTCGAGACACGCTTCGAGATGGTCTGGAAGTTGGTGAGCATGCCGCCGAGCCACCGCTCGTTGATATAGGGCATGTTGCACCGCTCGGCGTAGGACTGGATCGAGTCCTGGGCCTGCTTCTTCGTGCCGATGAACAGCACGGTGCCGCCGTTGGCGACGAGATCACGAACGAACACGTAAGACGACTCGAGGTGGGTGAGCGTCTGGTGCAGGTCAACAATGTGAATGCCGGAGCGCTCGCCGTGGATGAAACGCTTCATCTTCGGGTTCCAGCGACGGGTCTGATGCCCGAAGTGGACGCCGGCTTCCAGCAACTGCTTCATGGAAATGACTGCCATGATGTTCTCCCGGTTGAGGGATCCGGACCGGACGCCGAGGCGACCGGGTGTGGTCCGGATCTGACGTTGGCTGGCGACCTCCCTGTGAAGTCGCACAGAGTCTGCGAACAGACCGAGCTCATGCTACCGGGCCTCCTCGACGGAGCCTCCCTGCAGCGAGGGTTCACCTCGACCGAGAGCCAACGATGATCGCGCCAGCTGCACCCCACTGGGCCAAGGCGATCGACTCCGGCACGACAAGGTCGAGAATCTGGTCGCGGACGCCTGTGCACGCCGGATCGAGCCCGGCCAACGCGAGGCGCACCTCACGGTGGACCTCGGGCAGCCCAGCGACCACGTGNTTATCGCCGCCTGCGTCAAGCGGGTTCGCGCTCGCCAGNAGCGAGACGGGACTTCAACTGCAAGACGGCCTTGGTGTGGATCTGGCACACGCGGCTCTCCGTGACACCGAGAACCCGGCCGATCTCTGCGAGCGTGAGCCCCTCGAAGTAGTAGAGCGTGAGGACAAGTCGTTCCCGCTCCGGCATGCGGCGAATCGACTCGGCCAAGGTCTCCCGCATCTCCTTCGCCTCGAAGATGCCCATGGGGCCCTCCTCGGGATCGGCGATGGAGTCGCCGATCGTGAACGACTCGCCCGGCCCACCGCTCGCCAGCATCTCGTCGAGGGCGGCGACGCCTGCGAGGCTGANCTGGCTGAGCGTGGCCCGGAGCTGGGCTTCGGTCACGCCCAATGCCTCGGCGAGCTCCCCATCGGTGGGAGCACGACGATTCTTGGACTCAAGCGTGGCGATGGCCTGCTCGAGGTCCCGGGCCTTGGAGCGGACCGAACGAGGAACCCAGTCGATCGAGCGAAGTTCATCGAGGATCGCGCCCTTGATGCGGGCGATCGCGTACGTCTCGAACGCAAAGCCCCGCTCAGGATCGAACTTCTCGATTGCGTCGATAAGGCCGAACGTCCCGNAGCTCGCAAGGTCGNCCTGCTCGACGTTGCGCGGGAGGCCCACGCCCACCCGGCCGGCGACGTACTTCACCAGCGGTGCGTAGTGCACGATCAGCTTGTCGCGGACCTCCGGTGAGGGATGTGCCGAGAAATGGACCCAAAGCTGATCGATGTCGTCGACGCGTTCGACCACTGGAGTCCTAGGCGCGCGGGTGGGTCGAACGGTGAACGTCGCGCATGCGCTCACGACTGACTCGGGTATAGATCTGGGTGGTGGCGAGATCGGCGTGACCCAACATTTCCTGCACAGCGCGCAAGTCGGCACCCCCGTCCAGAAGATGAGTGGCAAAGGTGTGACGCAGCGCATGCGGGTGGGTCGGGGACACCGCTCGACGATCGAGGATGCGTCGCACATCACGCGGTGTCAGCG
>NZNH01000093.1 GCA_002694825.1 Acidimicrobiaceae bacterium
AACATACCGCTTCAGAATTGGTGATAAATAAGCATCGATGACGGTTGTATCCGCTCTGCCCACTAATTTCATAAGTGGTGAAATTTCGTGACTAACTGAAATTTGTTCAAAACCTTCAGAGGCAGCGATTTGTGCAACACGCTTTTCATGCACGGGATTCAAGTAGCTGTGCATTAGAGCGATCGCCACACTTTTAATGCCTTCAGCACGAGCTGCTCTCAATGCCTGATAAACTGCTGGCTCATCCAAGGCCTCGATAACTTTACCACCGGCATCTAATCTTTCTTTGACTTCGGCCACCAGTTCATAAATTGGCATAGGCAATTTAATATCAAATTCAAAAAGTTTTGGTCTTGCCTGATATCCAATGCGTAGTAAATCTCGAAAGCCTTTGGTAATTAAAAGAAGTGTCCGATCACCTTTTCTTTCAAGTAAAGCGTTTGTGGCTACTGTTGTACCCATTTTTACGCAATCAACGTCCAAATCTTGAATTTTCTCATTCTTTCCAATTTTCAAAAAATCACGAATTCCTTGAATGGCGGCGTCTTTATATTGCTCTGGGTTTTCAGAAAGATATTTTGAGTTTTTTAGGGATCCGTCAGGTGCTCTAGCAACTATATCCGTAAATGTACCTCCACGATCTATCCAGAATTCCCACTTACCACTAGATGTTGTTGTTTTTATTGACATTTATATTTGAACACCCTTGGCACACCCTTTGTTTATAATTCTATAACCTATTGTTTTTGCGATACTATATGTTTTACCCCGATAGGTCCAGAATTCCCATTTGCCACTTGAAGTTGTTGTCTTTATTGGCCTTGTTTTTGAGAAAGTGTTTGGTATTCTTCTTTGATCAAAGGTAAGTACCAATGAAACTAAAAAATAAAGTGGCGTTAGTCACAGGAGCACAAAGAGGAATTGGCAAAGCCACGGCTGAAGCTTTGGCAGAAGAAGGAGCAACAGTAGTTGTAAATTTTCTGGATGATGAAACCGCAGCAAATGAGCTTGTTGAAGATATAGTTAGCAGGGGCGGCAAAGCCATTGCAGCTCAGGGTGATGTGACTAAAAAATCTCAGATAGATGCAATAGTCGACATGGCTGATGAATTTGGAGGGATAGATATCCTAGTGAATAATGCGGGAGTTTTCCCACGAAAAGAGCTTTTTGAAATAAGCAGTGAAGATTGGGACTATGTTCACGACATAAATTTGAAAGCATGTTTTTTCTGTGCCCAAGCCGCTGCCGCAAAAATGGTGCAATCTGATAAAAATGGATCAATTGTAAATATTGCGTCTATTTCGGCTTATGATGGTCCTACGCTTGGAATACACTATGCGGCCAGCAAAGGGGGTTTGATAAGCATGACAAAGGCCTTAGCAATGTCACTATCAAAGAGCTCTATAAGGGTAAATGCTATAGCACCTGGGCTGACGGATACAGCGCAACCTAGAGATGGGCATAGTGAGGCAGAGATAATAGAGATGGGAAATTCGTTACCCTTAGGTCGTATAATTCAGCCTTTTGAAGTTGCACAGTCGGTTCTTTTTTTAGTCTCAAATGACGCGAGCCAAATTACGGGTCAGGTTCTGCATATCAACGGGGGTACATTGATAATTTAAAAATATCAATTTTTTTAAGTAAATTTTTTAATTTCAATAATAAGCTAGCCAAGAGTAAGCTGAGGACTTTCAATATCAACACTTTAGGCTAAAACAGGTAGCTCAAATTATGCGTCGGCTTATAGATCCCTTTACTTACTCACGACCCTACGTTGAGTAACTTCAAAACGGCATCACTGATATGACTTGCCGACAACCCATATTTATTGAACAAATAATTCGTTGTGCCACCTTCAGCAAAAGTATCTGCGATACCAATGCGTTTAAATTTGATTGACGCACTGCTTGGATCCTCCGCCAATACTTCAGCAACGGCGGAACCAAGACCACCAATTACGGAGTGGTTCTCTGCTGTGACAACCACTCCGGTGCGGGTGGTATGTTGCATAACAAAATTGGTGTCAAAAGGTTTCAGTGTATGCATATTAGCGACAGATACTTTAATGCCTGATTTTGACAGTAAGTCTGCAGCAACAAGTGCTTCAGCAACCATATATCCAGAAGCAAAAATAATGGCATCGTCGCCGTCCAGTAGTAACTGTCCCTTACCAACTTCCAAATTTTGTTCTACCTCCGCATTACTTATAACCGTTTTGTCCTTGTGTAGCCTCAGATATACGGGACCTTCAATCTTCGCTGCAGCGCGGACCGCAGCAGCTGTTTGTTTTCCAGAAGATGGTTCAATTATAGTTAGGTTTGGCAAAACTCGCATAAGAGCGAGGTCATCTATCGCCTGATGAGAGACGCCCAGCAGAGTGGTCAGACCAGGTAGGAAACCTGCCAATTTTACGTTTAGTTGCGGATATGCTAATTGCATAGCGATCTGATCATACGCCCGTCGTGTTAAAAAAACTGAAAAGCTATGGACAAAGGGAATATCGCCGCCACGTGCCATACCCGCCGCTAATCCGATCATATTAGCTTCAGCTATTCCAGATGCAAAAAATCGGCTAGGGAAAGCTTCGCGGAACAAGTCACTTTCCGTAGCAGGCGCTAAGTCGCCGGTAAGTGCGACTACTCTGGGATTTTCTTTAGCCAGAGCTACCAGCGCCTCTCCATAATATTTCGGTATCGAAGACGAGCTTGCCAAATTGGTAAAATCACTGAGATGAAGATTTTTTTTCATTTATCACTTTTTAAATATGTTAGACATTGATCCGCAACATCGGCAGGCAAAACCATGTTATGGCTCATCAAGTTTTCTAAAAATGGAATTCCTTTTCCAACGGTTGTTTCTGCTATGATCACAGTAGGTACGTTAGAGTTAGATCTTGCATATTCAAACCCTTCTCGGAGCGCGTTAAAATCATGACCGTCTATAACTTTTACCGCCCAGCCAAATGATTGAAATTTTTTGTCTATTGGCTCCATAGATATAACAGTCTCTGTATGACCTTCCACTTGAAGGTGATTTAAATCGACTATCAGGCATAGATTATCAAGTTGGTTACTCGCTGCGTACATCGCTGCTTCCCAAACTTGTCCCTCCTGTAATTCACCATCTCCTAGAATAACATAATTGCGGAAGGCTCTTTTTTGACGTTTAGCTGACTGTGCAAGACCTGAAGCCACAGATAGGGCCTGGCCTAGTGAACCGCAAGTAGCCTCCACTACTGGACCAAGTCGCTCAGATACATTTATTTCTAGTTCTGAACCATCCTGGGTGTATGTCTCAAGTCTTGAATGCTCAAAAAAACCTCGTTCCGCGAGAGTAGCGTGAAAGACCGCTGAATTGTGCGCTGTTGAAAGGAAAATACGGTCGCGTTCAGCCCAGTTTGGGTTGAGCGGGTCTATCAAGGCCTCTGCAAAATAAAGGTAAGTAAAAAGATCTGCTGCACCAAGTCCCTGTTGTAAATATCCCTGGCCATTGCGGGCTATCATACGAACAATATTTTGCCTTATAGACTTGGCGTGGGCCAGCAAAGCCACTTCATTTATCTGGTTCCGTGATAAATCTATCTTAACGATTATTAAGTTTTCCTTATGCAATTATGCGATCAAGTTTATCCGTTTACACTTTTAGTTAAAGCATAAATTTGAAATTAAAAGTTAACTGTTATAGGCTCAAACATCGCCTTTTAGCACATTTAAAACTTTACTAAATTGCATCAGTTTCTCAATAGTTCATATAATACTCTGAATTGCTTCAGTTTCTCTGCATATTTAGTGTGCATAGCTTGGTCGACTCGAAAAGTTTTGGTTACAGGCAAAGCAACAATAACATCTTCTTCACTTTCTTTTTTGGTAGCTAGCCGTGCTAGCCGAGCCGCACCTATTGAAGGCGCGTAAGCTGATGAAAGACAAGTATCGATTGAAATATTTAGGACATTTGCGATTAATTGGGCAAAAAAGTCTGACTTAGACCCTCCCCCTATAAATATCAAGTTTTTGAGCTTGGCTTTATCTTCCAATAATGCGTCCACTCCATCTGCAAGCGAAAATGCGATACTCTCTAAAAAAGCCAATGTAATATCTTCAGTAGCTGTAGAATGGTTTAAACCAATGATTGCCCCTCTTATCTTACTGTCATTGTGCGGAGTTCGCTCACCAGAAAGATAAGGTAAAGCTAGTAAATCTCCAGGGCCTTGGAATTTGCTCTCTGCTGAAAATATTAAATTTTCTATATTTTTTTCTGATGTCCAACTTAAAACTTTATCCATTACACTGGTTCCATTTAAAAGTGCGGCCATATTGAACCAAGTTGAGGGTAAGGCATGGCAAAAACTATGTACTAATTTTTTAGTTTTTGGTTCAAATTTTTTAGATCCCAAAAATACTTGGGCCGCCGTTCCCATAGAAATGAAACCTGAGCTTTCATCTACGGCTCCAACGGCAACTCCACCACAAGCCACATCACCAGCACCGGCCGCAACTAAAATATCTTTGGGTAATTTCCAACGGATTGAAAATTCGCTTTTTAATATTCCGCAGGAACTTGGAGACTCAAAAATAGACGGCAATACGAAATTATCTGAATTACAGGCACTGATACATTCTTCAGACCATTTTCTTTTTTTCTGATCAAAAAGCCAAGATCCTGCTGCATCTGTAACATCTGTTGCTATTGTACCAGTCAACTTAAGGCGTAAAAAATCTTTAGCAAAAAGTATATATTTAGCCTGTTTAAATTTTTCTGGCTCATTTCGAGACAACCATAATAATTTTGGGCCTGTAAAACCAGGCATCGCTATAACACCAGCTTTTTCAGCTAAATCAGGGAATTTTTCATTAAGTTCATGCGCTTCTTTTTCTGCCCTAACATCATTGTGCAAAATTGCATTACCAATCGGTTTATCAGTCGAGTCCATCAAAATAGCAGAATGCATATGGCCTGATAGACCAATACCCTCAACTCGTTTCATATCTTTTTCTGCTTTTGATGATAGTTCGTCGAAACCGTCCAATAATGCCTCAAACCACCTGTTAGGATCTTGCTCAGAGTGGCCAATTGAAGGACGCTCGGTGGGAATTGACCGAGACGAGAATTCCAGCACTTTGTCATTACGATCAACAAGCACAATCTTAATAGATGAAGTGCCTAAATCAACTCCAATATACATTCAGTTTTTCCATGTATAATTTTAGATATATCAATAAGTCTTTAATCCCGATGATAAGTGATAGAGATCAAAAAGCATCTCGCCATCCCCACTTGTTTGCGATTTCTCTAGATCGTTGAAAGGACTCAACCTTATCAGAAGTACCAATACCTCTAACGGACGCTGCTGCAGCAGCATGTCCTGTAATAATAGCCGTCTCAATACCCATATTTTCATGCAGTGCGTAAAGAAAACCTGCTGCAAAAGCATCGCCCGCGCCATTTGTTCCTATTATTGCAGTCTCTGGAATAGCGACAGAGGGATGTGAATAAAAGTTTCCATCTCGCGTGTATGCAAAGGCTCCTTCTGGAAAATGAACAGCAACAAGGTGCATAGTTCCAGATCTAAGAACATCACGCGCTGCAGCTTTGCAAGCATCAAAGTCAGTTGGTTGCTCTGGATTTAGTTCCATTCCAGAAATCGCGCAAATCTCAAAGTCATTTACAATTAAAAGATCTAAAAATTGGAGACACGGATTTACAAGTTCATAAATTTTTTTAGCAGATATTGAACATAGCTCTAAGTTGGTGATTATCCCTTCGGTTTTTGCCTTTTTTAAAACCGTAACCCACCCGTTGGGATCTTGATCCCATGATTTGTCAAGCTTTTCGTGCACACCAGGCAAACCCAGATGGAAAAACCTGGCATTGGATTTAGTGAAATCGAAATGATCAGGTGTCAGATGTGCAGCAGTTCCTGCAAAATATAAGTGCGTGCGACGTCCAGAACTACTCGCTGTATACGCGTCTGTTCTTTGGGTTTTCGAAAGCTCTGTTCTTTTTAGAAAAGTTGTATCTAGACCAGCAGCTAAAGCCTCTTGAATTAGTAGTCTTCCATCTTCATCTTCGCCTAAAAGACCAATTGTTGAAACAGGAATTTTTGGATCAAGACGTTTTAAATCGATAGCCAGATTACATGCAGAACCACCGCCCCTTACGTTCTCTTCTATTATCTCAACAACTTCTTCTTCTTTTGGCCAATCTCTTACTAACTTATTGTGGTCTGCGCACCAAGTGCCTCCAGTTATAAACCCTCTGCGTGATTTTGAACCTAAGTTCATTTGGCCTCTGCCAGCAATACTTGATCTGTAATTTCTAGATCAGCATCAAGAGATCTATTTGGCAAAATAGATTTTTTAGTTAAATTCTGGTGATAAAGTTTTACACCTTCCTTAGCCGACAAATTATCCTCAACGATGTGCCGCATCAACTTTACTATCTCTACAGAATCCTCAGCTTTGTAAATTTTTCGCCCAAATAGAGCAACACGTGCTCCAAATCTGCTAGCTTGTTCGATAAGCTCAAATGTGTCTCTTGTTGTTCCAGCACCCCCACCAAGGATCCCGACTACCAAGTTAGTTGGATCAAATTCAGCTAATTCTGCCATTGCCCGAGCACCGTTATATTGAATTTTCAAAAATAATGGACGTTCCAAACGTTCCAAGCCAGCAAGGCATCGCACAATGGAGTCGTTGATATAAGTTCCAATATCCGCGTCACCTGTATTAATCGTAAATGCTGGATTAAAAACCTCTAGGAAGTGGTCCATTTCTGTATCACTGATTGACTCTCGAAATTGGGTATAGGCATTAAGGTTTTTTAAATCTTTGTCTAAATCATTATAGAACGTGATAGAATATAAACCTAGCCTGCTATATTTAAGTGCACTTTCAATTTTAGCTGTATTGAACGCAATGGATGGTTTTTCCCTATAGCTTGCCCCACGATATCCCCATATGTCGGTAGCATCATTCAAACGCACGGCAGGTGTTATATTGCTATTTTCAAATATGCCTTCCTGTACCAAGGCTTCAGCTGAAGAAAGAGACATTAGCATAATATCAACTAAATCAGACGCGACCATTTCTTTCATAGCATCACGATACTGTTTCATTGGGGCAGCCATTTGGACAGTTCCAAGGCCATCCAAAGATCTTTCCTCAAGGCCAACAGCGTCCGCACCGCCCCCCATGTCTCCATCCTTAGCGTCCGCTATTATAAAATCTTGAGGCCTATAGTTTCCGGATACTATTCGTGCCAGTTTTTCGGCCATTCTACTTTTTTTGGAAGACATTTTGGCTCTACCTTATTTACTCTTTCGATATTAAATTAGCTGCTTTTGCAAATGTATCGCTGATCCAATTGATTGAATTAGTTCATCAAGAAGTGGAGCCACTTTCAAGCTCAGGAGGAAGCGCAGCACCTGTCATAAAGGCAACTGCGTCGGCCATAGAGTAGTCTTTTGGGCTAATCACAGTTAATCGTTTACCCAAGCGATGAATATGGATTCGGTCAGCAACTTCAAATACGTGGGGCATATTGTGACTAATTAAGACTATCGAGATACCGCGGGCTTTAACATCTTGCAACAAATCGAGAACTCTGCGCCCCTCTTTTACTCCCAAAGCAGCCGTTGGTTCATCAAGTATAATGACTTTTGACCCAAAGGCTGCAGCCCTTGCAACCGCGATACCCTGGCGCTGACCTCCAGATAAAGTTTCAACTGCTTGTCTTATGTTCTGGATAGTTAGTAGACCTAGTTCGCTTAACTTTTCACGCGCAAATTTTTCCATAGCAGGTTTGTCTAGCTGTCTGAAAATTTTTCCGCGAATACCAGAGTATCGCAGTTCTCTGCCCATAAACATATTATCTGCTATTGATAATGCTGGGGACAGCGCTAATGTCTGATAAACTGTTTCAATACCTTTTAAACGAGCAGCTATTGGAGAGTGAAAGTGAATAGGTTCTCCTTGAAGTCTAATGTCACCACTCTCTAACTGAATTGCTCCCGTCAATGATTTAATCATCACAGATTTACCAGCGCCATTATCACCAATTACTGCAAGAATTTCACCAGGCAATAAATCAAAATCCGCTCCATCGAGGGCTGTAACACGACCGAAATGTTTAACCAAGTTTCTAGCTTGAAGGACTGGTTGCATCAGACAGATACCTTTCTAATCCACTGATCTATTGCAACAGCGAAAATGATCAGTAATCCAATCAATAAATAAGTCCATTGCGCGTCAGCTCCTAATAACCTCAGTGCCAAAGAAAAAACTCCAACAATGAGAGCACCAAAAAGCATGCCTGCAATCGAACCTCGACCACCAAAAAGGGAAATACCGCCTATCACAACCGCTGTGATTGATTCTATATTTCCAAGTTGACCAACATTTGGTGAAACAGCACCAATCCGTCCAATAACAGCCCAACCTGCAAATGCACAAATCAGTCCTGCAAGCATATAAACAGAAATTAAGGTTTTCTTTACGTTTACACCAGATAGTTCAGCTGCCTCGGGATCATCTCCAACGGCAAAAACGTGTCGACCCCAGGCAGTGGTTCTCAGCGTGTATGCCAAACCAAATGCAAGTATAACAGCGAATAGGGCACCATAGGTAAAGTTAACGCCTGCAAATGGTATTTTTGTGCCAAAATAATGAAGCAACACTGCTTGTTCTTCAATGTCTTGCGCTCGGATTGACTCATTTGCAGAGTAAATAAAAGTGGTAGCCAGTAGAATTTGCCACATTCCCAAAGTCACAATGAAAGGAGGTAACCGCATGACTGCAACGAGCCAACCATTTACAAAGCCGCAACCTGTGCCACAAAGTAGGCCACAAATAATACCAAGTTCAACAGGAATTCCATAACGAAATGTGAATTGTCCCATCACAACAGAGCTCAAAACCATAATTGCTCCAACCGACAAATCGATACCAGCAGTAAGAATAACAAGGCTCTGTGCTGCACCGAGTATCGCAACAATTTGTACCTGTTGCAAAATCAAAGTTAAGGCGAAAGGGCTAAAAAATTTTGATCCGAGTATGGCTCCAAATATAATTACTGAAACTATCAGTACTATCAGCGGAACTAGAGCTGGATTTTGATGAAGCACATGCTGCGCTTTACGAATCAACCCTCCGTCCTGCTCAGCAAACTCTGCGACTTCGGTCGGCGCTGATGATAAAGATGCTTCTAAATCGGCTTCCTCTTGTGTCAGTTTTGACATCATCTACTCCCAAATATTTTAGGTATCCAAAATATATTCTTTTCTGAACAATGTGCAGAAAAAGATAATGAAAGGGAGAGTAAACCCTCCCTCTCAGTTTTAAATTAACCCCAGCAGAGTTTCATACCTTCAGCGGAAGATATAGATGGAACTCCAGGCACCGGATTATCTGTTACAAGCGCTACGCCTGTGTCAAAAAAGTCTTTGCCCGGTGTCAGAGCTGGTTTGATACCTTCTTCAGCCCACTTTTTAATAGCCTCAACTCCCATTGATGCCATTAAAAGAGGATATTGCTGTGAAGTCGCACCAATAATACCGTCACGTACGTTAGCCACACCAGGGCAGCCACCGTCTACAGAGGTAATGATCACATCCTTCTCACGGCCGACTGCTTTCAGAGCTTCGTAAGCACCTGCGGCAGCTGGTTCATTTATAGTATAGATCACATTTATCATTGGATCTTTTGCGAGCAGATTTTCCATCGCTTTACGGCCACCTTCTTCGTTTCCAAAGGTCACATCGTTTCCTACGATCCGTGGATCTGTTTCATCACCCCACTTATTCGGATCACCTAGATCGATTCCAAAGCCTTGTAAGAAACCTTGGTCTCTTAGAACGCCCACAGTTGGCTGCTCCACTCTGATATCTAGCATTCCCAGTTTCGCTGTTGCAGCACCATCACCCATTGTGGCACGAGCCCAAGCGCCAATTAACTCTCCTGCAACGAAATTATCTGTTGCAAACGTAGCATCGGCTGCTGTTATTGGTTCAAGAGGTGTATCTAATGCGATCACAACCAAACCAGCATCGCGGGCTTGCTTCACTGCTGATACCACACCTTTTGTATCTGAAGGAGTAATCAATATACCCTTAGCGCCATCAAGAATACATGTTTCGATCGCTGCGACTTGAGTCTCATTATCTCCCTCAATTTTACCAGCAAACGCTTTAAGTGTCATTCCAAGCTCGTCTGCTTTGGCTTGCGCGCCTTCTTTCATCTTAACAAAAAATGGATTAGAGTCTGTTTTTGTGATGAGACAAACAGTTGTTTTAGCGTAAGCATGACTACCTAATGCCATAAGACCTACAGCCATTGTTGCAATTATTTTCTTCATTTCCAAAGCCTCCCTTGTGCCTTATTTTAATATAATTTTATTACAACTACGGGATTTAATCCCCCATCAAACATCGTGTCGTTAGAAAAAATGTTTGTCAATAATTTATTCTATATAAAATATCATATTGATACTGGTAACCTGATCAAAACATTTAATTTACAGTACAAAAAGTGCAGCTTATTTTGAGTTTGCGCTGTTTTGATAACTTTTTGTGACAGGTTGGTCTTTCAGAGTTTTTGCAATCAATCTTACCAAACGATTTGAGTTGTTCGCTGTCATTTCCCACCTGACTAATTCAGAAGTTGCAAAACTTAAACCATTTAAATCTTCCTCTAAGTAACNAGCCNGCAGTCTAGTTCCGCTGGCTAGAAAACCACAATTTTTAANAATTTAGGTGCTCTTTGACCTCCGCCATGCTCTTCTGAGAGCACTGCAAACTGATGTAATAACTTAGGATCTTCAAAAAANTACTTTAGTAAATTAAAATAAAAAAGAGTTCGAAATCTTTTTATTTACAGATCGATCTCACCGACGCCTTCACAGCTTCAGGTGCAAAAACCTTATCTAACCATCCATCCTTGAATATGACTGGCTCGGCTTCTGAGATTGCCAACAAACAGCCATCGGAAAGCTTCCCGCCAGGCTGAATACCGAATGCGACAGCAAGCAAGATAGTCAGATGGCCCAATAAAAAGTCTTCGGCTGCTTGGTATGGAACTCCTCGACGTGCTGCTTCATCTGTTGCATCTTTGAGTACTTTGGCGAAGGTTGCCCCTACAGACTCAGATAATGCAGGCTCAAGGATTGCCATTTGTTCAATAGTGCATCGGTGTGATCGCATGACGGGACGATAGAAGTCCCGAGNAATCTGTTCACACATTGCGTAGTGCTCCTCTGGACCTTGGCCCAAGGCACAAATTATATGTTGTTTTGCTGCAATACCACCGAAATAATCTTTCTGGGCGTCTGGATCTNTTTCATCGTTAAATAACGGCGGATGGCANGGGTGTGCAACGAAGTAGGTGATGTCAGCTCGNTTTGGCAAGGTTTCCGCATGTGGTGCAGCAGCGTCAAGCATGATAACAGCNGTACCTGGTTTAAGATCATCTATAAAGCCATTTAGAACCTTTCCAATCAGACGATCTGGGACTGCCAGGATGACAGCTTCAGCATTGNTAAGTGCTTGGCCTTGCCCGACGCAGTCAATACCCGTTTCATCTTTTAGGCGCTGTTGTCCTGCTGGATCTATTTCTACATGTAATACATCATGATCAGACTTCATCAAATTGCTNGCTAGACGCAATCCCATTTTTCCACCAGCGCCCATTAGTGCCACTTTGGTCATGTTTTATCTCCATTGTTTTTGGTCAGCTTATTTGCTGTCCTGCTTTGTTTATTACTATTTCTTAACACCTTTAGCCTGTAAGAAAAAATGAGGTTCTCCCATCTGCCCACCTTTCAAAGTCATTTCAAGGCCGTCAATTTCGGCATCGTTATTAGTGTGTAATCGACAGAGGGGCGCTCCTGGCGAAATTGGTGCCACTGCAGATAGAGCTTGGGCTCCAACCGAACTAAGGACGCGGCCAGAGGTGTCCCCGCCTGCGATAGCTATCCGTTTTATGTTTGTAGTGCGCCGGATGTCAGATACCAGTTTGCCGAGAGCTTCCCCTAGTCGTTCGTTAGCAGCACTCGGGTTCATGGTTGTTTTGCTGACGGCTTCCTCCATTCGTTTAATCATAAGATCATCCGGACCTCGTGCTGTTGCAACCAGTACATCGTAGTTTTTTGATAACTTTATTAGGCTCTCATTTCGGACGCGTTCCAATTCAGCAGCAAATCGCTTTGGCTGTGTTANCGTAGAGACGTCAAAGTTGATTATTTGAAAACCATGGGCTTCTGCCGTTGCGATTTGATNTTCNGTGGTAGCCGAACATGAACCCGAAACTGCNAATATTTGGTCAACTGGTGTGAGCGCTGGAGCTGCTTCGTATTTCTCAATCGTTCCAATTTTCCGCCAGTGAGCTACAAGTGCATATTCAACACCCTGCGAGCCGACTGCAAAACAAGACGCTGAACCAATTGGCCATATAAGGCGCCCGGCTTCTGTAAGTGTCTCGTCATCCACGACATCAATTGCAAGAATTCTCGCTCCATCTGACAGGCATTTGCTGACTGCCTCATGACTTTGCCCTGCCTTTATCTCTGCAAGACTAATTATGCCAATTTTCAGATTGGTTTGGCGGGTTAAATGCCTTGTCAGATCAGCTTCATTCATGGGAGTGACGGGGTGACGTGACATAACCGGGTGGCGGTCGAGGCGATGTATACTAGCGCCTGACTTGGCAAAAAGGGTACCAAATGCTTGATAACGCTGAATGTCGGGCGCCCCAACCACAAGAGGGACCCAGTCTGTACTGAAGATTGCGTCTCCGATTTCAGTTGCCACACCAATTGATCCGATCTCTGGTGACGAGTCAAAAGTTGAGCATACTTTATAGTGTGAAACAGGTGCACCGAACTTTTTGAGTCTTTTGAAAACTGAAGGCAAGTTACTCTTCATCCAAGCTGGATCTTTGGAGCGGGCAATACCTGCAACCCCAATGGCTTGCAAAGTCGGATATTCTTTCANAACGTCCAATTCCGGTGGNTCCAAAAACAACATNGTTGATACACCAGCAAAACTAAGCACCTCCATGACTGCGGTTGATCCAGTAAAGTCATCACCGTAAAAAGTTAGAAGTGGTTTCATAGTTTCCAACCTAAAATTCAGCCAAAGCGGCCGCAAGTTCTGGGTGCTCCTGAGCATATTCGGCAATATCAACTTTCTGCATTGCTGCATCATATGCTTGACGCATTGCCTTTACTCCGGCAGCCACACCGCTTGGATGCGCCGCAATCCCGCCACCCGCTGCGACAAGGAAATCGGAGGAACCTACAGCATCAAGTGTAGCAGCAGCCTGGCGGATGGTTTGGCCTGAGGAAAAAACAGGTAAGGCAGACATTGGCGCATGACTGAACAAAGGATTGTTCAAAGATCTGGCAGACTCAATGACACTTTCGTTTGACTCGGTAAACTTATTATTCAAGCCACTTACGTGCATGTGATCTGCACCGGCCAAACGCCATAATTTTGACCATGCTGGATAAGACCACCCAAGCAAAGGNTCTCTTGTGAGCGCGCCCCAGCCAGCACGATGGGCATGGATTGGCAAGTTCGTGTGCTGCCCAAGTGCAATCATTCCTGCCATACCAGCAGCCATCAAATTGACCATCACACAAGTTCCACCTTGCTTGTACACAAAGTCATGCCGCCTGCGCATTTCATCNATTTCACCNGTGAGGTTAAAAGCCACCATGACCTTATGCCCCATTTTATCAGCAGCCTTNTTGACAGCCAGCATGACTTCTATGACGCGATCTTCAAAAGGGCAGGATAGGCCATTTGCCTGTAATTCATCGTCTTTGATGAAATCAATACCACCAGCGCAAAGCTGGGAAACCAACATGCCAGTTTCTTTGGCTGAGAGCCCTACGCTTGGCTTAATGATCGTACCAATCAAAGGGCGCTCATATATACCCATTAATTTACGTGTGCCCTCACATCCAAATTTTGGGCCTGCGTAGTTAGTAGAAAATGCTGAAGGTAATCGCAGGTCTATCAATCGAATACCTGAGAGTGGCTGTAATTCAAATAGGTTACCAGCAATAGTTGTAATAAGATTTGGCAGAGAGGGCCCCAAGTTATCAAGAGGCCACGATAGAGTTATNTGCGCCCGCCACCATTTTTTTTGATCAATTGATGGGACCGAGCCTAAAAGCGAAGGTTCTGAAACTGGCTCTAGCATCTTGAGCTTTTCAACTTGTGCCGCCGCCCGTATTTTCAATTCAGCACTTTCTCCTGGTACGGGGCGGAATGTGCCCGAAGATTGTTCTCCCGCGATAATTTCTGCGGCCTGATTGGGATCAATGGCCGTCTCGATTAAATAATCTGCTTCTACTCTTACAGGGTTTTGCGTAGTCATTAAGNNTTAGCCTTNTTAAAAAGATTAAAANCAACCAGCTGTTCTTCAATCAAACNAGAGGCCTCTGCCAGAGCGAATTCGGACCCAAAAATTAATNCGAGCTAATTTGCACATAACGGTTTCAGTCCAAAAATTCGAGAATGTGATCCAAAGGTTTTGGCCTTGTTTCGGATGCCCTCGAAAAATCATATAGTTCTGGTTTTTGAAGGCGTATAACAACTGTCTCTTGATCTGAGACTATCAATTGTGCACTGGTATGACAAGTTTATAGACGCTGCATAGGAATAGNTATAATGAAAGTTGGAGTGATCGGTTGCGGTTTTTTTGCGCAAAATCACCTACACGCTTGGCGAGATATCGAGGGCGTTGATGTAGTCGCTTTGTGNGACAACGACCAATCAAACCTATTTGCTACAAGTAAANAGTTTAAAATTAGGCGGCAATTTACTGATGCCGTCGAGTTGTTTAAGTATGGTCAGTTTGACATCGTGGATATTGCTACAACAGCTCCTTCTCATAGGTCTCTTGTTGAAATGGCGGCGCAGCACACAAAGCACATTATCTGCCAAAAACCATTTGCTGAAAGTGTTAAAGATGCAAGGGCGATGGTTGGTGCAGTCGAAGCTACTGGGAAAACTCTCATGGTGCACGAGAATTTCCGTTGGCAGTCCGCCGTGCGGGCAGTGATAGAGGAGCTACGAAAGGGTACAATTGGTGAACCATTCTTTGGCCGTGTAAGCTTTCGGTCTGGGTTTGACGTATTTTCTGGACAACCCTATCTAGCGGAAGGAGAGAGGTTCATTATAGAAGATCTTGGGATCCATATTCTTGACATCGCACGAGCTCTTTTTGGCGATGTAGCACGAATTTCAGCCACAAAACGCCGCATTAATCCGTCAATTAGAGGCGAGGATGTTGCGACCATGTTTTTAGAACATACAGGTGGTGCGACATGCATTGTAGATTGTTCTTATGCTACAAGGCGTCAAATCGAGGCCTTCCCCGAAACTGTTATAGAAGTGGATGGAAATAAGGGCACTATTAGCTTGGACTTAGGATACAAAATGACGGTTCAGGCCAATGGCCAATCCGAGATACGGGATCTATCGCCTCCTCTGCTTCCATGGGCTTCCAAACCATGGCACAATATTCAGGAGAGCGTGCGCACTATCCAAGAGCATTTTATTAATTGTTTACACGAAGGGTGCGAGCCCGAAACAAGCGGGCATGATAACCTGCAAACTCTCAGTTTAGTGGAAGCGGCATACCTTTCAGCATCCGAACACAGGACAGTTGAAATGGTGGGAATATGAGCGAGATATTTCGCCTTTACGGTACGCTAGAACCACCATTAAACTCGGAACATTTTAGAATGGGTCAGTTGTCTTTCACGTTGGAAGAAGGTGCATTGCGCCATATAAAAGTGGGAGATATCGAGATCATCCGTCGCATTGCCTTTCTGGTCAGGGATCGAGATTGGGGAACGCTTACACCGCGCTTATCCCTTCTTTCGAGTAAAAGATTTGATACCAGGTTTTCCCTTCATCTTGAGGCGGAGTTTGAGACGCCCACGGCAATACTAAATATCTCTATTTTAGTTGATGCGACACGGGATAAAATCACAATGCGCGCAGAAGGAATACCAAACGGTATCTTCGAAACAAACCGGGCTGGTTTCACGGTCCTTCACCCAGCGAAACTTGCAGGTCGCCCAGTCTCGGTTGAACATTCTAATGGAAGCGTCGAGAAATCAACTTTTCCATCTCTTATCGAGCCGTGGCAGCCATTTAAAGACATAAAATCAATAACACATTTTGCGGATGGCCTGGCCGTCGATTGTACCTTTACTGGGGATACGTTTGAGATGGAAGACCAGCGGCAATGGGGGGATGCGTCTTATAAAACATACGTCCGTCCTTTAGCTCTACCCTGGCCGTACACTCTGAGCCAAAGCCACCCTTTGGTGCAATCAGTTTCTATTTCCTGGCACAAAACTGATAAAGAACAATTCGAAAGTAATAATAATTATGAGAACAGTAATAATAGTGTACTATCTGAAACTTTATTTCCAGAAACTGCAATTCTTTTAACTCCAAAAGATGCCTTGCGGCTTATAGGACATCCTGAAGACATAAGACAGGTTTCGCCACAACGTTTACTATGCAATGTGGATACTACCGCAGGTGCGACCACAGAGTATTTTGAAGCCTACGCTAAACTTCAAGCTGTGATGCCAAATTTTGTATATGATCTTGAATTGATTTGCGGCTTTGAAGACCCCCCTGCTTTAGAACTTTTAAAACTGCGCATGGAAATGGACAGGGCCGGTTTCAAGCCAGAAAGCGTTATGCTCTGCCCCGCAGTCGATCAGATATCAACCCCTCCAAGTTCTAACTGGCCTGAATGTCCACCACTGGAGGAAATACATAGCGCTAGCGCTAATACCTTTGATGATCTTATTCGTGGCGGTGGAATGGTTACCTTTTTTCCTGAACTAAACCGTAAAAGGCCACCATTAGAACACCTAGATTTNGTATCGCATAGTCTTTGCCCTATAGTGCATGCNGCGGATGATATTTCCGTGATGGAAACACTTGAGGCTATCCCACATATAACGCGATCTGCTCGAGCAATTATTGGCGATGCTGATTATCGGATCGGACCTTCGACAATTGCNATGCGTCGCAACCCTTATGGCCAGCAAACGTTTCCTAATCCAGATCTAAATCGCCTTTGTATGGCTANTAATGATCCTCGTCATGGCGCTGCATTTGGAGCGGCNTATGTAATAGGCNTGGCTACAGCTCTAGCGGACAGTGGAGTNACTGTTTGGACACCNTGNGAACTTTATGGATCTAGAGGACTTTACGGTCCAATAATCAAGGCNATATCATTGCTGGNAAGATGTGCAGGAAATCCAGTTCACAAAGCAACTATCAGGAACGGTATAGCCGAACTCATAATTGGCTCCCATCAGATCACATCGAATCTTACTAACAAGCCTTTAGGAGGTTTGGGACCTTTTGAGTTTGAAGCATCTTAGCTATTGATGCTACTGTACAAAGCTTCTCAGTGCGTGAAAGAACCAGAAGTGATCCACTCTGAGATACATGTTTCAAATACTAAACTATGGCAAACCGAACTCTACTTTTGTTCAACATAAGNAAGTTATTTCCAATTATTAGATGTGCGCCAATCTAATTATGTTTAACTTGTTAACATCCTTTTAATACAGAGAAATTCATCGGGACTGATAAAGATCAAAAAACAGCCCTAAAAAGGTGTTTCTTTTGTAATTTGAATTTGTGCTCAGTTATACGATATTTCAAAAAAAAGGAGAATATGTCACTACCTAAAAGTAAATACATNAGTCTGCAAAGATATAATTCTTTTGTCGACATAACTTCAAAGAAATCATTTTTTTTTAACTTAAAGTATAGTTTACAAAAGCGCCTTTACTTTTTATTGAAAGGAATGCTTTAAGTATCAAACCATAGAGCTAAAACCTTTTATAAGAAAATAATAAGAGCACTCTCATTTTTCAAACTTTTAGTGCATACAGGCAGTATATATGACCAATTTTATCGTAGATTATGTTATTCTGTTTTTACTACTAATATCTATTTTGGTAGTCTTACACGAACTTGGACATTATTACGCTGCTAAATTGTTTAAAATTCGCACAAATGCCTTTGCAGTAGGCATGGGTCCTATATTGTACAGAAAAGTGGATAAGCAAGGCACAGAATGGCGAATTTGCGCCCTTCCAATTGGTGGATATGTTTCTTTTCCTAGCTTAGAAAATGACCCTAANAATCCATATAAAGNACCTGAAGATCCAGAACAATTGGAGGAATTTAAGAAGACATTATATGGAGCCCACCCACTAAAAAAGATGATCGTTTACTTTGCAGGTCCATTTGTGAACATTGTTGTTGCTTATCTTGTNTTTGCATCACTAATAATGGTNGAGGGTAGCTTCTCTTATCCCCTNAAAATTGAAAAAGTAGTTCAAACTCCATATTCTAGTGATTTACGGAAAGGCGATATTCTATTACAAATTAANGGAAAAAATGTACCTAAAAATGACTTTGAATGGGCTAATTTCTTAAATCANNCCGAANCNAATACTAATACGGAGTATACAAGGTANATAGAGGAGGAAGAGAATTAAAAGTCTCNGGGTCACCAACTAACCTCGCCCGAATTGANTTTGTGCACCCAAATTCGGCAGCTTTTGACACAGGTCTAATGGCAGGTGACATTATTACCGTAGTAGAGGGAAAAGAAATTGTTCACTTTGCGCAGCTGGCCGAAGCTGTGAGAAAATCACAAGGTAAGACACTTAAATTAGAAGTTTGGAGAGCAGGTGATATATTAAAATTTGAACTCACACCAAGAAAACGGCCACTTCAAAACGGTACAGAAGTTAACGAAAATTGGATGATTGGCATTCAAGCTCCACCTATTCCATTTGACTTTGAATTAGTTACCACTCGCAATAACTGGCTAAGTTCACTTTTAAATGCTTGGACGTTTATTTTACTTAATATTGAAAATACATTCATTTTTTTAAAGGCCATTTTAATAGGCAGTATTAGTACTTGCAATTTATCCGGTCCAATTGGGATTGCTGAAATTACAGGTGATGTGGCGCAACAAGGCGTATTTCCATTTTTTTCTTTACTTGCATCAATTTCCCTAGCACTTGCGATATTTAATCTTTTACCTATTCCTCCATTTGATGGATTTCATATGGCCTTTACGGCAT
>NZNH01000094.1 GCA_002694825.1 Acidimicrobiaceae bacterium
CGGCAACGGTGTCGAGCAGTCGCAGAACGGGGGACCGGCTGCGACTTCGGTTGATCACCTCGAGGTCGACGCGGGCCGGTTCGCCGACCGGCACCAGCGGGGGCGTGAGTTGGCGGACGACCGAGAGTCGGCTTGGTCGAAGTTGACGCAGCAGCACGGCTACGACCACCGCTGTGACCGCTGCGATCCCGACGACGAGGAACTCGATCGCACCGAATAACCGGCCGGACACCACGAAGAGGGCTCCGGCGACCAACAGCCCCCAGCCGGTGCGGGTCGGCATGTCAGCCCCTGCCGGGGCGGGGGACGGGAACGCCGTCGAGAATCTCCGTAACGATGTCGATCGGCCGCGCGCCTCGCATGCGACTCTCGGGNGTGACGAGCAGCCGGTGGGGGATGACGTACCGGGCGAGCTTTTTGACATCGTCGGGCGTGGCGTACGCGCGGCCCTCGGCTGCGGCGTGGGCCCGAACGATTCGTTGCAGAGCCAGCACACCGCGGGGTGACATGCCGAGTGACAACGCGGGGTGGCGACGGGTGGCGTCAGCGAGGTCGAGGAGGTAGCTCTGCAGCGCTGGAGCCAGGTAGACGCGTTCGAGCGAACTCGACATGGCGCTGATCTGGGCCGAGGTCAGTACCGGGGCGAGGTGGTCGGCGGGCTCACGGGTATCGCCATGCGATTCGAGGATCTCCAACTCGGCGGCGCGATCGGGGTAGCCGATCTCGAGACGCATCAAGAACCGGTCGAGTTGGGCTTCCGGTAGGGCGTAGGTTCCTTCGTGCTCGATCGGGTTCTGCGTGGCGATCACCATGAAGGGCGACGCCAACTGGTGCGTGACGCCGTCGGACGTGACCTGCCGCTCGGCCATGGCCTCGAGGAGGGCGGATTGGGTCTTCGGCGATGCGCGGTTGATTTCGTCGGCCAGCAATACGTTGCTGAACACCGGACCAGGTCGGAACTCGAAGGCGTCGGATCCTCGGTTCCAGACACTCACTCCGGTGACGTCGGTCGGGAGGAGGTCTGGGGTGAACTGCACTCGACCGAAGCGGCCGTCGACGCTGCGAGCCAGTGCTTTGCCCAGGCTGGTCTTGCCGACACCGGGGACGTCCTCGACCAGAACGTGGCCGTCGGCGATCAGGGCCAACGCCATGAGGTGGATCACGGTGCTCTTGCCCTTGATCACCGTGGCGATGTTGGCGGTGAGCGAGGAGAAGTCGGCGGCGAAGTTCACGCTTGCTCCGTACGAGCCTTCGGTGTCGGGCTCGCCGGCCGGTTGATCGGTTGTCGTCACACGGCCTCCACGATCGGTACTGCTGAGTCAGCGTAGAGCGTCTGACGTTTCCCCGGCGTTCGGCCTACGGTCCGTGGGGGCTGATCGGATGCGGCTCTACGATGCCGTTCGTGGAGTACGTCCTGGCGGTCGATATCGGTGGCACGAAGATCGAGGCCGGCATCGTCGGTGTGGATGGGACGATCGTTGATCGACGGCGTGCCCCATCGACGGATGTCGCCGACGCCGAGGCACTGTTCGTTCGACTGACGGAACTTCTCGACGAGGTCGCAGCACATCCCTCGATGTCGTCCGTGCGTGTCTGCGGCGTGGGCTGCGGAGGCCCCATGCGGCAAGCCGGCGAGGCCGTGTCACCGATCAACATCCCCGTATGGCGAGACTTTCCGCTTCGTACCCGACTCGCTGAGCACACCGGCCTGGCCGTGCACATCGACAACGACGCGAAGGCGCTTGCGCTCGGTGAGGCATGGAAGGGCAGGGCCCGCGGCGTGGCGAACTTCATCGGCATGGTCGTGTCGACCGGCGTCGGAGGTGGCATCGTCCTCGACGGCCGACTGCTCGACGGCAACGCAGGNAATGCCGGNCACATCGGTCATGTCGTGGTCGAACCCGAGGGCACCNANCTCGACACCCATGTGCAGGGCGTGTTGGAGGCCGAGGTCAGCGGCACCGGCATCGCCGCCCGCACGGGCCGTCCCGCCGAAGCGGCCGACGAAGCCGAACGCATCCGGGCTGGCAGGCTCGTCGGCCGAGCCGTCGGTTCGATTGCCAATCTGCTCGATCTGCAGCTCGCCGTCGTCGCCGGTTCGGTCGCCTTGGGGTTCGGTGACACGTTCTTCGCTGCTGCCCAAGTCGAGATCGACAGGGTGGCCGATCTGCAACACTCGAAGGGCACGATCATCGCACCGGCCGAACTCGGCGCCGACGGTCCGCTGATCGGTGCTGCCGCGGTAGGGCTCCGCGGTGAGGGTCACGACGTGGGGGTCCGATGAATCCGATCAAGACGATGGTGGTGGCGATTCGGGTTCTGGCCGTGCGCCCGTGGCTGTGGCCGACGGCGCTGCGCCAGCTTCGCAACTTCGCCCCCGATGGCTGGTGGCGGCGAGCGCCGTTCCTCCCGATCCCTGATCGAGCACTCCTCGAGTTCCGGAGTACCACCCAGTACGGCGACCCGAACCATGCCGCTGACGCCGACGATCTGCTCGCTTGGCTCGAGTGGTGTCGCGCCGAGGCGCGCCGGGTGGCGTGACCGGTCGGTTCCACGTCGAGCACGTCACCGCCGACGCCGCCACGCTTCACGACTTCCGTCCACCCGAGACACCCCACCCGACGCTTGTCGTCGGCGAGGTCACGGCACCAGCCCTCGTGCTCGGTTCGACCCAACCCGACACCCATGCCGATCCGGCCAGGGCCGTTGCCGGCGGGTACGAGATCGTCCGACGGCGGAGCGGGGGAGGTTCGGTGTGGCTCGCTCCTGGCGCTCAAGTGTGGGTCGATGTGTGGCTTCCCGCCGGTGACCCGTGGTGGGACGACGACGTCGCCCGAGCCGCAGTGCCGGTCGGCGAGGCGTGGCGCTCAGCGCTCGAGGTTCTCGGTCTCGGTGACGGCTTCCACGTTCACCACGGGGGGGTCGAGTCCCGGCCGTGGTCGGCGCTCGTCTGCTTCGCCGGCATCGGCCCGGGCGAGGTCCTCGACGGTGATGGGCGGAAGTGGGTCGGTATCAGCCAGCGCCGGACCCGCGACTGGATTCGGCTGCAGACGATGGCCCATCGCCGGTGGTCACCCGCCGACGCCGTCGATGGTCTCCTCGGTCACGAGGGACCCGATGCCGCCCTCGCCGACGCTGTCGGGGAGATCCACGGCGCCGACGTGCTTGCTGCGCTGATTCCCGCACTGGGCTGAGCTCGAGCGACGCCGGGCTCGGTTGTCGCCGGGGGAGCGGAGGGCGGCGCGTCGCGCCCGAAAACGGGGCTGAGCACTCCCTTTGCGGCACGAACAGGCGTTCGGGCCGGTATTTCGTGGAGGAAAGGCTTGCGAGATGGAGGGAAGGGGAGTACTGTGGAGTGCTATGGAGGACAAGGGGGATTCCAGGGGCGACCAGGAGCCCATGGGAGATCCCGAGTCCGAGCGTCACCCGACGCACCAGGACGCAGCCGATTCACACACCGAGAGGGGGAACGCCAATGGCCCGATTCGTGGGCAACTTCGAGCACACGCTCGACGAGAAGGGTCGACTCATCCTTCCCTCGGCCTTCCGCCCGAAGCTGGCGGAGGGGGCGTTCATCACGCCGCTCGACCACTGCCTGGCGATCCTTCCGGCCGAGGAATTCGACCGGATGGCGGATCGTCTGGAGTCGCAGGTTGCTGCCGGCGGGGTCGACGTGAACGCACTCCGACACTTCGCTTCCCAGGCCGACGAGGTCACGCCCGACTCGCAGGGGCGGGTGCGACTCCTTCCGCATCTGCGGGAACTCGGCGGGCTCGACCGCAACGTGATCGTGACCGGAGCGCTTCGGCGCATCGAGATCTGGTCACCGGAGCGTTGGAACCAACTCGGTACCGCTGGTGCCGAGTCGCTGACCTCGGCGATCGAACGAGGTCACGGCCTCGGCTGAGGCCCGACGCCGGCATCTGATCTTCCCCCACATCCACGACGACGACACGAAAGGACCCGACCCACAACCCCAGCGATCTCGACCATCTGCAGTCTTCCGATCAGCAAATGGAAGACCCGTACTCCGCCCGCTTGCCATTAGGACGACCGGGGAGACATCCCGGCGTGCGCCGCGGATCGGGAGACTGCAGACGGCCGAGGTCACCGGCACCACAGGTGGGTCGTTGCAATGGCCGAACACGACACCCCAACGGCAGGAAGCGGAGCGCACAACGATGCGACCGGATTCGCCCACGTGTCGGTCATGCGTGACGAGATCGTCGAGGTTCTCTCCGAGGTGCCGGACGGCATCGTCGTCGACGCCACGCTCGGCGGAGCCGGCCATGCCGCTGCATTGTTGGCAGCAAACGGCGGCATCTCGATCCTCGGTCTCGATCGTGACGAGATGGCCCTGGCCGCCGCCGGCGCTCGACTCGCTGCACACGGCGATCGGGTCACGGTCCGCCACACTCGCTTCGACGGTCTCGCTGCAGCGGTGCAGTCGCTCGGCGCCGAACGATTGTCGGGTGCACTGTTCGACCTCGGCGTGAGTTCGCCGCAGCTCGACCTCGCCGACCGAGGTTTCAGCTTCCGCAACGACGGGCCGCTCGACATGCGGATGGATCGCAGCCAAGGTCGCACCGCCGCCGATCTCGTCAACACCACCGACGAACGGACCCTCGCAGGGATCCTCCAGCGCAACGGCGACGAGCGCCACGCCCGTCGCATCGCCCGTGCGATCATCGCCGCCCGCCCGATCTCCACGACGGGTGAGCTGGCCGAGATCGTGCGCGATGCCGTTCCCGCCGCAGCTCGCCGCCACGCCGGACACCCGGCCCGCAAGACCTTTCAGGCGATCCGCATCGAAATCAACGACGAGCTCTCCATGCTCGAAGGTGCGCTCACCCAGGCTCTGGATCTGCTCGCCCCGCAAGGCCGGTGCGCGGTGTTGAGCTATCACTCTGGCGAGGACCGCATTGTCAAGCACGTCTTCCGCGACGCCGCCGGCGAGGCCCCGCGGCCTCGACCCGATCTCCCCCCGCCACCTGGTCACGAAGCGTCGGTTTCGTTGCTGTGGCGCGGCGCTCGGCGTCCGAGTGACGCCGAGGTCGAGCGCAACCCTCGTGCGGAAGCAGCCCGCTTCCGCGCGGTCGAGAAGCTCGGGGCGGTCGCCTGATGGTCGCCACCCAGCCTGTCCGCCGCCCTGCAGCACGTCCGGCTCGCCCGTCGCAGCCACGGCCGGCGAATCTTCGTGTCGTCCACCCGGATCATCGAATCCGGGTCGTCGGCATGCTCGGTACCTCGGTCGTCGTGGCCCTCTTCGCCGTCTTGTTCGTCGTCGCCGCCCTCCACGCCGTGCTCGTGCAAACTCAGGCCCAAATCGATGCCCAGCGTGCCGCTAACGCCGCCGTGCAGGCCGAACTCGCCGCCGTCACTGCCGATCTGGCTCGTGTCGATTCACCGGAGGGTCTCGAGCAGTGGGCAATCGATGCTGGGTTGGTGCTGGCACCCGAGGTCGTGATCCTCTCGCCGGTCGTGCCGGGCACACTGGCCCCGCCGATCTCAGGCGACCCGTTCTCGGAGGCGGCGGGGTGAGTCCCGCGGGTCGCCGACCGGGCCGTAGCCGCTCGACCACCTCGGCCCGTCCCACGGTGTGCCCGAATCGACTCCGCACCCTTTGCGCCGTCTTCATCATCGTGATCGGCGGGTTCGGGTACCGTCTTGCCGACCTCCAGTTGACCCCGGACCAGGCGCTCGCCGAGCCGATCAGTCGCACACTTCGCACGGAGGACTTGCCCGCTCAACGCGGGTCGATCGTCGACCGCCTCGGCCGACCGTTGGCCTACTCACGGCCTGCCCCGACAATCGTCGCGGACCCTCGGCTGATCAGCACGGAGCAGGTGCCGTATGTCGTCGGCCAACTCGCCTCCTTCCTCGACACCGATCCCGAGGTCATGGCGCGTCGGCTCACAAGCGACAGCCGCTTCGTGTACCTCGAGCGTCAGGTCGATCCGGAGATCGGCGATGCAGTGATGGCCTTGGGTCTTCCTGGCGTGTGGAGCTACGAGGAGCCGCGCCGCGAGCATCCCAACGGCGACTGCACGGGCCTCTCGCTAATGGGACGCGTCGACATCGATCATCTCGGCATCTCGGGTCTGGAGAAGATCCACGATCAAACCCTCACCGGAACACCCGGCACTCGTGCCATCGAAGTCAGCGCCGATCGGAGCGCCACCATCGTCGGCGGACAACAGGTCCTTGAGCCGGCGGTCCCCGGCGAGGATGTGGCCACCACCCTCGACCGCGATATTCAGTTCAAAGCGCAGGAGTTGATCGAGGCCACCGTCGCACAGTTCGACGCCGATCTCGGCATGGCGATCGTCACCCGCATCGACGATGGTTCGGTGCTCGCAGCGGTCAGTGCGGTCGTCGACGGGGAGACCGGTCTCGCTCGATGCACCTCGAACAACCTCCCGTTCACACACACCTTCGAGCCCGGCTCAACGATGAAGATCGTGTCGGTCGCCGCCGCGCTCGAGTCCGGAGCCGTCGATCCCTACACCCGCATCGACGTGCCGGTGGAGAAGCCCTACCCGGTCGACGACGGCCGAGTGTTCCACGTGAGGGATACGGGTCGCTACGAAGACCGTGTGTACACGACGTCCGAGATCCTGATCCGCTCGTCCAACGTCGGCTCGTCCACGCTTGCCGAAGTCGCCGGCCCCGATGCCGTCTGGGGTCTCATGCACGGCTTCGGCTTCGGGTCGGTGAGCGGCGTCGACTTTCCAGGAGAGAGCGCCGGCATACTCGAACCCTTCCTCTCGACCGTTGCGTTACCCACCGCCAGCTACGGTCAGGGCGTCTCGGTAACCGCCGCCCAGGTCATCGAGTCGTTCAACGCAGTAGCCAATGGGGGCGTTCGGCTCCCGCTGTCTCTGACCGGTGCCGAACTCGGGACCAAGGCGAGTGAACGGGTGATCAGCGAGCAGACGTCTGACCTCCTCATGGACATGATGCAAGGCGTTGTCGAGCACGAGAACGGCACGGGCCCCAACGCTGCCGTGCGGGGCTACACGGTCTCGGGGAAGACCTCCACGGCTTGGCAGCCCTGTGAAGGTGGTGTCGCCTACCAGTGTGGCGAAGACGACCCCGACGGGCGGGCCCATCACTACACTTCCGGATTCGCGGGCATCATCAGCAACGACCAGGGACCCCAGTTCTCCGTGTACGTCATGATCGACAACCCGAAGGGCGCAAAGTTCGGCAATCAGGTCGCCGCCCCGGCGTTCGCCGAGATCGCCGCCTACACCGCCCGTCAGCTCCAGATCCCCCAGGTCACCTCGGGCGTGACCACGACTGCTGTGCGTGCCGAGACCGCCGTTACGACCACCACGACGACGACGCTCGCTCCGGAGTCCCAGGACGGCTGACGTGCGACTCGACGATCTCTGTGCCTCACTGCCCGCAGTGGTCGAGGCCGACCGATCGATCGTCGACATCGTCGATGTCGAGCACGACTCGAGGCGTGCCGGGCCGGGTCACCTCTTCGCCTGTGTTCCCGGCCAGACAACCGACGGCCATGACCACGCGCCGGCGGCCATCGAGGCCGGTGCTGTCGCGGTGCTCGTCGAACGTCGCCTCGACGTGCGAGTACCGCAACTTGTCGTGCCGAGCGTCCGTGAAGCGATGGGTCCTGCGGCTGCCGCCGTCCACGGCGACCCGTCGTCGCGCATCCCGGTTATCGGCGTCACCGGGACCAACGGCAAGACCACGACCGTTCGGCTGATCGGTGATCTGCTCAAACAACTCGGCGCCTCCGCAACCGAGATCGGCACGCTCACCGGTGTGCGAACCACGCCGGAGGCACCAGAACTGCAGCGGGTCCTGGCCGAGGCCCACCGGCAGGGTCACGCCGCGGTGGCGATGGAGGTCTCGAGCCACGCACTTGACCTGCATCGGGTTGGCGGCACCCGCTTCGCCGTCGGGGTCTTCACCAACCTCGGCGTCGACCATCTCGATTTCCACGGTGACCTCCAGAGCTACGAGGCAGCGAAGGCGCGTCTCTTCACGCCGGAACTCACCGATCTCGGCATCGTTTCGACCGACACGGAGGCGGGTGAGCGGATCACAGAAACCGCCGGAATCCCGATCATCCCCGTCGACACGACCGCTCGCGAGGCCGCCTCGAATGGTCCGACCGGCAGTCGTTTCCGGTGGCGGGGCCACGAGGTATCACTCCCGTTGGCCGGTCCCTTCAACGTCACCAATGCCGCGCTGGCTGCCGAAGCCGTCGCTGCCCTCGGGTACGACGACGACGACGTCGCCGTCGCCCTTGGACGAGTGCGGGGCGTCCCCGGCCGTTTCGAGACCGTGCACGCCGGCCAAGCGTTCACCGTCGTGATCGACTACGCCCACACCCCGGACGGGCTGGAGGCCGTGCTCGCTGCGGCCCGGGAGATCACCGAGCGGACGCTCACCGTCGTTTTCGGCGCCGGCGGCGACCGAGATCAGGGGAAGCGGCCCCAGATGGGCGAGGTCGCCCGCCGCCTCGCCGACCGGGTCGTCGTCACGAGCGACAACCCTCGAGGTGAAGCCCCAGAGGCCATCATCGCTGCGATTGTTTCGGGAATGGATGCATCCCCGGAGCTCGTCGAAGTCGACCGTCGTCGCGCCATCCGCCACGCGATCGCCGGCGCCCGCGAAGGTGACGTTGTGCTGATCGCCGGAAAGGGCCACGAGACAACCCAGACAATCGGCGACGAGGTCCTCGAATTCGACGATCGCGTCGTCGCCTACGAGGAACTCCGACGACTCGGAGGTTTCGACGCATGACCCGCCTGCTCTTCGCCGGGGCCCTCGCAATGCTGATCTCCCTGTTCGGCACCAAGGCATTGATCAACTGGCTGACCACCCATCGGATCGGTCAGCCCATCCGCGACGACGGCCCGGAAGGCCATCACCTGAAGGCCGGCACCCCCACGATGGGTGGTCTTGCGATCGTTGCGGGTGCGACGGTCGGCTACGTCGTCTCAGACCTCGTGGGTGCCATCTATACGCGCACCGGCATCTTCGTGATGCTTGCGATCATCGGTGGCGGTGCGGTGGGGTTGGTCGACGACTGGATCAAGGTCGTGGCCGCTCGCAACCTGGGCCTCAACAAGCGGGCGAAGATGCTGGGCCTGTTGATCGTCGGTGTCGGGTTCGCCTTTCTCGTGACCCAGTACACGAACGTGCCGACGACACTGTCGTTCACCCGCTTCGACAACCCGGGATGGGATCTCGGGCGCATCGGCTGGATGGTGTGGGCGTTGCTCTTGATCACGGCCACCACCAACGCCGTCAATCTCACCGATGGGCTCGACGGGCTTGCAGCGGGCGCCGGTGCGTTCGGCTTTGCCGCCTTCACCGTCATCGGGTTCTGGCAATTCCGCCACGCCGACTTCTACGACAACCCCCACGCCCTTGACCTCGCTGTCGTGGCTGCTGCGATGGTCGGCGGCATCATCGGCTTTCTGTGGTGGAACGCCGCGCCCGCCCAGATTTTCATGGGTGACACAGGGTCGCTCGCGATCGGAAGTGGCCTCGCCGCGCTCGCCCTCACGACCAGTACGCATCTCCTGTTGCCGATCATCGGTGGTCTCTTCGTGATGGAGACCGTCTCGGTGATTTTGCAGATCGTGGTGTTCCGTCGTTTCGACGGGAAACGGCTCTTCCGGATGGCGCCGATCCACCACCATTTCGAACTCTCAGGCTGGCCCGAGACCACCGTGATCGTGCGGCTCTGGATCATGTCAGGCCTGTGCACTGGCGTTGGCCTCGGCCTGTTCTACGCCGACGCGATCAACCTCGGGATCACCGCCTGATGGCGGCTCCGTCCCTCGACGAGGTTCTCGCCTCGCCGACGTCGGCGCTTCTCGTCGGCATGGGCGTGGCGAACCGAGCGGTCGCCGGCGCCCTCGCCCGTCGCGGTCACACCGTCGTGGCCGTCGACGACAACCCGTCCGACGAGCTGCGTGCTGATGCGGATGCACTCGGCATCACGCTCGGGTCGAGCGACGAACTCACCGATCTTGTCGCCGCTGCAGCATTCGTCGTCCCGACCCCCGGTCTCCCGGAGCAGCACGAGGCGTTCGCCATCGCCGACGCCGCCGGTGTGGCGGTCGTGTCCGAGTTTGATCTCGCAGCGGTCTGGGACGATCGGCCGATCGTCGCCGTCACCGGCACCAACGGCAAGACGACGACGGTCGAGCTCGCCGTCGCCGCGCTCGCAGCCGATGGTCGTGTCGCCGTCGCCGCCGGGAACACCGACATCCCGCTTGTCACGGCGATCGACGATCCCAACACTGACGTCTTNGTNGTCGAGGCGTCGTCGTTTCGACTTGCACGCGCGAGCCGGTTCCGCCCGACCGTCGCCACNTGGCTGAACTTCGCGCCCGATCATCTCGACGTGCACCGCAGCCTCGAAAGCTATGAGGCAGCCAAGGCGCATCTCTTCTCACTCGCCGGAGGCGGCACCGTCATCGCCAATGCTGCTGATCCCGTGGTGATGCGCAATGTCCCGGTCGATGCAGCAACGGTCACGTTCGGATCGGGCGGTGACTGGTACCTCGACGGCGACGTTCTCGCTGGCCCCGACGGTCCGTTCGCCGTCACCGGTGAGCTGTGGCGGGCGTTGCCCCACGACATCGAGAACACACTGGCGGTCGCCGCGTCGCTTGCCCCGCTGGGCGTGTCGCCCGAGGCGGTCGCCCGGGCGGCGAGCACCTTTGCGCCGCTGGCACACCGCGTCACCCCGGTCGGTGAACTCGACGGACAGACCTACTACGACGACTCCAAGGCCACGACCCCTCATGCAACGCTGTCGGCGCTACGCGGGTTCGACCGTGTCGTCTTGATCGCCGGCGGACGCAACAAGGGCATCGATCTGACACCGATGGCGTCGGCGTCAGACCGGGTCGTGGCCGTCGTCGCGATCGGTGACTCGGCCGACGAGATCGAACGGGCCTTCGCTCCGGACACCCCGGTCGTCATCGCCGGCGACATGGGAGGTGCGGTTTCCGCCGCCCGTCAACTCGCCGCATCCAGCGTTCCTGTNCTGTTGTCGCCCGGCTGNGCCTCGTTCGACTGGTACCGCAACTATGGCGAACGAGGCGACGATTTTGCCCGGGCGGTCACTGCGGAGGCAGCCCGATGACCGCTACCCAGCCGCGCAGCAGGAAGGTCCAGCAGGGTGCGGCGCGTCGGCGGCACCCGACGGCCCGGTCGACTCCGGACGGACGTGGTCCCCGCCGCCCGGTCGGTCGCCGCACCACGGTCTTTCTTGCCCTGTTCGGCGCCACGTCGATCCTCACCGCGCTCGGTGCCGTCATGGTGTTGTCGGCCAGTGCGGCGTCCAGCATCGCCGAGACCGAGAGCGCCTGGAGTTTGTTCCAGCGCCAGTTGATGTGGGTTGCGATCGGGGCGATCGTGATGCTCGGCACCATGCGGGTGGACTACCACCGGTGGCGCATCCTCGCCGCCCCGTCGATCGTCGGGTGCGGCGTGCTGCTCGTCGTCGTCCTCATTCCGGGGGTCGGTCTCTCGGCCAACGGTGCGACCCGTTGGCTCGGTGTGGGGCCGTTCACCATGCAGCCGTCGGAGCTGCTCAAGTTCGCGATCGTGCTCTTCGCTGCTGATCTGCTGGGTCGGCCGGGTCGGCCGATTGAGCACACGAAGATCACGGTGCGGCCGATCCTGTTTGTGACGGCTGTCTTCGCTGTGCTCCTGATGTTCCAGCCGCATCTCGGCGCCGTGCTCGTGATCGGCATCACGGTCGTTGCCATGCTGTTTCTCGCCGGAGCTCCCCTCGGCCATCTTGTCGGTACGGGTGTCGCCGGCGGCGGGTTCGCCGCCGCAATGGTGCTGGCCACACCATGGCGCCGCGACCGTTTCCTCGCCTTCCTCGACCCGTGGGCGGATCCGGCCGGTGTCGGCTACCAACCGTTGCAGTCGCTTCACGCCATCACCAAGGGTGGATGGAGCGGGGTCGGCCTCGGCGCCAGCTACGCGAAGTGGGGCTTTCTCCCGTTCGCCCATACCGACTTCATCTTTGCGATCGTCGCCGAGGAACTGGGCATGCTCGGTGCCGCCTCGGTGATCTGCGGCTTCGTCGTGATCGGTGTCGCCGGGATCATGGCAGCGCTGCGGGCGCCTGATCGCTTCGGCATGCTTCTCGCAGTCGGCATCACGACCTGGGTTGTCGTGCAGGCGCTGCTCAACATGGGTGCGGTCATGGCGGTCCTCCCGGTCATGGGTGTGACCCTGCCGTTCCTGTCGTTTGGTGGCTCTTCGATGGTGGTGACCCTCGGCGCGATGGGCGTGCTGATGAACGTCGCCCGTCAAGGGCACTGAGATGACAAAGGCCCATGCGATCATCGCTGGCGGCGGTACGGCGGGCCACGTCGTTCCCGGCCTGGCAATCGCCTC
>NZNH01000095.1 GCA_002694825.1 Acidimicrobiaceae bacterium
ACGACGAGATGGCGGAGCGCATCGCTCGGCACCAGAAGGAACGTCCCGACGAGTGGACGACCGTCGAGGCGCCGCGTGCGCTCGCAGAGGCGATCACGGACGCCGACCCGGAGGCGTGCGTCGTCGTCGACTGCCTGTCACTGTGGGTCGCCCATGCGTTGATGACGGATGAGACGCTCAGCGTCGAGGCGCTCGACGTGAGGCTCGACGCGGTCGTTGCCGCCGCGAGCGGGCGACCCGGCCCGACGATCGTCGTATCCAACGAAGTCGGTTCCGGCATCGTCCCCGACAATCTGCTCGGTCGTTCCTTCCGCGATCTCCTCGGACGCGCCAACCAGCGCTTCGCTGCAGTGGCTGATCGTGCCGTGCTCTCGGTATCCGGTCGCCTCGTCGAACTCGGCACCCCTTCGGAGACGCTTCGTGTCTGATTCCGCCCTCGCCCGTCTTCTCGAGCACCTCCCCGGCCCCGACACGGTGTCGCAGGCCGCAGTGGCCGAGCGGGCAGCGACGACCCTTCGCCCGGCGGGGGCCTTCGGGCGCCTCGACACTGTCGCCTCGTGGCTCGCGGCCTGGCAATGGTCGACCACGCCGCAGGTCGAAAAGCCCGCCGTGGTCGTGTTCGGCGCCGATCATGGCGTCACCGCCGAGGGCGTCAGCGCGTACCCAGGCGAGGTGACCCAGGCGATGGTCGCCGCTATGGAACAGGGTGTCGCCACGGTGACGGCGCTCGCCCGGCAGGCAGGTGCGGCGTTCTCGTTCCACAACGCCGGTGTCGGTCGCCCGACAGGCAACATCCGTGTCGACGACGCCATGAGCCCCGATGAGTTCGACGACGCAGTGAAGGTTGGGGTCGACGCGGTCGAGAACATCGACGCCGACCTGCTCGTCTTCGGTGAGGTCGGCATCGGCAACACCACTCCCGCTGCGGCGGTGACTGCGGCCGTGCTCGGAGGGCACCCCGGCGATTGGGTCGGCCCTGGGACAGGCGTGCAGGGCGAGGCACTCGCCAACAAACGCCGCGTCGTCGTCGACGCCGTCGCACGAGTCGGTGATGTCGCCCCACTCGAGGCACTCCGGCGACTCGGTGGCCGCGAGCTGGCAGCGATGGCCGGCGCAACCGTGGCGGCCCGTCATCGCGGGATCCCGGTGCTGCTCGACGGTTTCATCGCCACTGCCGCGGTCGTCCCTCTGCATCTCGCGTGCCCTGGAGCGCTCGACCACGTGTGGGCCGGGCACGGATCCGCCGAGCCCGGACACGAGCGGCAACTTGACGCGATCGGGAAGGAACCGCTGCTCATGCTCGATCTTCGTCTGGGTGAGGGGAGCGGTGCGGTGATCGCGATCCCGATCGTCCAGGCGGCGTGTGCGGCGGTCGTCGAAGTCGCCACCTTCGAGGAGTTCGGGCTCGCATGAGCTTCCGGCACGCTTGGGCGTTCCTGACCCGTCTTCCGGGCGGTGCTCATCCGGCCGACGAGCGGGCGCTGGGCATGAGCGTCCCGTGGTTCCCGGTTGTCGGCGCAGTGATTGGGCTCATGATCGGGATGGTCTGGCTCGGGCTGAACGAACTCGTGTCGCCGCTCACGTCGGCGACGATCGCCGTGATGGTCGGTGTCATGATCACCGGGGCGTTCCACGAGGATGGGTTGGCCGATACCGCCGACTCGCTTGGCGGGTACACGCCCGAACGTCGTCTGGAAATCATGAAGGACTCGCGGGTCGGGACCTTCGGGGTGCTGGCGCTCGTCTTCTCTGTCCTGGTTCGCGTGATTGCGCTCGCTGCGCTCGACCCGGTCGAGGGTGTGGTCGCCCTTGTGATGGCGCACGCAGTGGGTCGCAGCATCGCCACGATCGTGATGGCGTCCAGCCCTACTGCCTCGTCGACCGGCCTCGGCCAGAGCTACACCGCACACCTGCCCAAGCCGGCGGTGTGGGCGATCAGCGCCGTGATCGCCGGCTGCAGCATCGTGGGTGGTCCGGCCGGGGTCGTCGGCTACGGCCTCGCGCTCCTCGGCGCCCTGGTGATCGTCGGTCTCGCTCGACGTGCCTACGGCGGCACGACCGGTGACGTGCTCGGCGCGATCGAACAGGTCGGGGAGATGGCGGTGCTGTCCGCAGCAGCTCGCCTCGTTGCCGAGCACGGGTGGCAGTGGGGATGATTCTCCGGCTCGTCCGCCACGGGGAGACGGACTGGTCGGCGGAGCGCCGCTACACCGGACGCACCGATGTCCGCCTCAACGACGTCGGTCGGCGTCAAGCCGCCGCGCTGTCGGGCATCGCCACCGGCCCCTACGAGTCGGTCTGGTGTTCTGATCTGAGACGCTGTGTGGACACCGCCCGACTGATGGGCGCCGAGGCGACGCCCACGGCCGAACTGCGTGAGTTCGACTTCGGTGAGATCGAGGGCCGACAGTGGGCCGACCTCGATGAGGCGACCCAGCAGGGGTTGCTCGATTTCGACGGCTTCGTGGCACCGGGTGGCGAATCCGTCGCCGCCTTCGGTCTGCGGATCGACCGCTTCGTCGACGGGCTGGCCGACGGTCATCACCTGCTGATCGTGCACGGCGGCGTGGTTCGACATCTGCTGCGGCGCATCGGTGCCGACGCTGACGTCCGCCCCGGCACGTGGCGTGACGTGGAACTGGCTCAGTCGAATTCGTAGGGCGCGGCATCGTCGACCCAGACGCCCGCCTCGCGTTCGAGCCACGGCTCCGACGACGGAGGCTCGGCCCACACCTCCACATGGGCGGCTCCGGTTCGCCGCCAGCGGCTCGGGGAACCGGCCGGCTCGAGCACGAGATAGTCGCCGGTGATGGTTCGACCTGTGCGGCCGACGCCGTCGACCGGNTGCTCGAGCTTCACGACGGTGGTCGCCTCGTGGAGTTGGCCGGGAACGATGTCGCACACGATTCCGGTCACCGAGTCNGTGCCGAGCCAGGCTGCGTCCGGCCCCGGCCCGATGCGCACGGTCAANCCGATAGCAGGGAGGAACGCCTTCGGCGGGGTTGCGCCGAACGGCTGGNTCTGTGCGCCCGGCATGTTCTCGAACGAGTCGATGTAGCCGCCGCGGGTACCGCCCGACGGTCCNCCGGACTCGTGCAGCCGTCGATCAGGTTCGNCATCGGNCNGAGAACGCCGCCAGGGGGGAGTGGGGGCCATCCGCGAACGGTAGCGAGCCGATGCGTGCTCGGCCTCGTCGGGTCAGCCGCCGCTGACGAGCTGTTCGGCGCCCTTCGGCATCGCAACCTCGTCGTCTCGGTCGTCGAGCCAACCCTCGGGCAGATGAACGTCCTTGGGCGAGCCGGAGTGACCGCGCACCATCCTCATACCCCCGACGGGGAATGGGGTCTCTCGGTCGAGTGATCCGATGAGCTCGCGCATCTCCTCGAGGGAACCGACCCGGTTGAGACGCGCCCGCATCTCGCCGCCGGCCGGGAAGCCCTTCAGGTACCAGCCGGTGTGCTTGCGGAAGTCGCGGATGCCGTGCTCTTCGCCCATCCACGCGCAGAGGAGTTCGGCGTGTTCGACCATGCCGTCGAGCACCTCGCCCAGGTTGGGGCGGGGTGGAACGGGCCGCTGGTCGAAGACGGCGGCGAGATCACCGAAGAGCCATGGTCGGCCGAGGCAGCCACGGCCGACCACCACACCGTCGCAACCGGTATTGCGCATCATGCGCAACGCATCGTCGGCTTCCCAGATGTCGCCNTTGCCGAAGACGGGGATCGANGTNACGGCGTTCTTGAGTTCCGTGATGCGGCGCCAGTCGGCGTGCCCCGAGTAGAGCTGGTTCGCCGTGCGGGCGTGGAGCGCAACGGCCTTGACGCCCTCATCNTCCGCGATGCGGCCNGCGTCGAGGAACGTGATGGCATCGTCGTCGATACCGACTCGGAACTTGACCGTGACCGGNACATCNCCGGCGTTCTTCACGGCGGCCNGCACGATCTTGCGGTAATGCTCACGCTTCCAGGGGAGCGCGGCACCGCCNCCGTGGCGGGTGACCTTCTTCATCGGGCAACCGAAGTTCATGTCGATGTGGTCGACCGGAACGCCATCGACCAGGCCGTCGACCAGAAGACGAGTGGCCTCGCCGATGGAATACGGGTCGGTGCCGTAGAGCTGGATCGAACGGGGCGACTCGTCGGGGGCGAAGGCGGCGAGCTCGAGACTCTTGCGATGCCCTTCGACCAACGCACGCGCCGTGATCATCTGGTTGACATAGATACCGGCGCCGTAGCGGCGACACAGGGTGCGGAACGGCGCATTGGTGACCCCCGCCATCGGAGCCAGCACGACAGGAGGCCACACCTCGATCGGGCCGATCGACGGCGCGGTGAACTCGCCCGGGCGAGCGGGTGGCTCCGGATCAGGAGNCGGNAGGGGAGCGGCGTNGATGTCGGCCATCGCTGCTCAGGCTAGAGGGGCGGGTTCGTGGAGTGGTTCCAAGCCGCCCGACGATCGCCAGGCGGCTTCGCTGTGCCAGGCGATGAGGTCAAACAGGATGTCCACGTCGTCGTGGGTCACCGCCGGGTTCATGAAGATCAGACGGAAGCAATTGATGCCGTGGACCGGTTGGTAGCCGATCAACGCCGAACCCTCGGCCTGCATCGCCGCCTTGGCCGCCGGGGCGACTGCGTGAAGCGCTGCGTGTTGAGCGGGCTCGAGCGACGCGAGATCGAACGGGCGGAGTTCGGGCGGGACCCAGGTCAGGCAGACGTTGGTGAAGTCGCCGGCGACGATGAATGCCACGTCGTCGCGCTCGGCCACGCGGCGTCGCGCGTGGTCGGCGAGCGCCACGGCATGGTCGACCCTTGCCGCCATACCGATGTCGCCGCGTGACTTCCATGTGAGCCATGCCTTGAGNGCGTCGACCCGACGACCGCACTGCAGGCTCCGGTCGCCTGCATCGAGATCGGCGTTCGCCTTGTCGGGTTGGAAGAGATAGTCGGCGCCGGTGGCAAAGGTGGTGAGCAGTCGCTCTGGCTCGCGCACGAGCAGGGCGGTGCACTGNTGGGTGAGTCCAGCCATCTTGTGGAGGTTCCACACCACGGAGTCGGCGCGCTCGATACCGGAGAGCCGTCGGCGCTCGATGGGCGAAAGAAGAGCAGCACCGCCGTAGGCCGCGTCGACATGNAGCCAGATGCCGTGCTCCTCGCAGCGGTCGGCGATCGCGTCGATGGGATCGAACGCAGCGGTCACGGTGGTACCCGCCGTGGCAATCACGGCGAGCACCTCGGCCTCGTCGGAGAGACACTCGTCGAGTGCGTCGACATCCATGACCCCTGCGGCATCGGTCGACACCGACACCACCGATGTACGACCGAGCCCCATGACNGCNGCGATCTTCTCGGCGGCGTAGTGCCCCGAATCACTGACCAGGATCCGAAGNCGNCGCCCGTCGGAACCCGCCGTGACGAAATCGGGCTGAAGCCGGTGACGGGCGAGCTGGAGCGCATGGAGCTGCGCAAGCGACGCCCCTGCGCACATCAGGCCGGCGGGGTGGTCTCCGGACTCGGGAAAACCGACCAGCCGCGCCATCTTCGCGAGAAGTGCACGCTCGATCATCGTGAAGACCGGCGCAACCTCGAAGGTGGCATTGGTCGTGTTGAGCGCAGCCCCGAGCCAGTCACCGACAACACCGAGCGGATCGGCCCCCGCGTAGTTCTGATTCAAGAAGTAGGGATGGTTGGTCTGTACGGACCGTTGCACCACCAGGTTGGCCGCCTCGACGAGATCGGCCGGCTCGGCCGGCGGTTCGTCATCGGTGATCTCGAGACCGATCGTGCGGGCGAAGTCGGCGGCCAAGTCGGCGGGGCCGGCCCACCGGACGACGGGTTCGTCACGGCCGGGCGGGCGGGTGACATGGCGGAGGGCNCGGGCGGCGATCGCCTCGACCGGNTCGATNGGNGCAGGCGANCGAAAATCCAGGAGATCGAGACCNTGAGCGGCNAAGAGTCGGTCGACGAGGGCGAGCGAAAGACCGATGACCCCGTTCGCACTCCCCTCGATGCGGTCGNCGAANAGGCCCGCCGCGCCCTGGAGTCCGTAGGCGCCCGCCTTGTCGTCGGCATCGCCAGAGTCGANGTACCACGCAAGCCGCTCCTCGNTGATCTCGCCGACNACCACCTCCGTGACATCNANGGCGCTGTGTACGACAGCATCACCATCGGTGCCGACAACGGCGACGGCGATACCGGTAAGAACCTGATGGGATCGGGCGGCGAGCGAACGCAGCATCGCTCGGGCCTCGTCACGATCCGCAGGTTTGCCGAGGATCACCCCGTCGAGCGCGACGGTCGTATCGGCAGCCAACACGACACGGGTGGGACTGAGCGCGGCCATCGCTTTCGCTCGGGCCAACCGTTCGACATAGTCGCTTGCGGACTCGCCGCTCAAGGGTGTCTCGTCGACGGCAGCGGGCTCGACGCGCGGGTGCACCCCAACTCTGCTCAAGAGCTCTCGTCGACGGGGCGAGCCTGACGCCAGGATCAGTTCGAGGTCGGCCACCCGGGAAGTCTGGCACGGCCCCAGGAGCGCGCCACCAGCGTTCCCGCCGGGGCGCCTAGCCTCGGGGAATCAACACGCCGGAAACACCACCTTCTGACCCGAACGTCCCTCCATCGGACGACGAGGTCCGTGCCCTGCCTGAGGAGCTGCCGCCACCGACCGCGGAGGAGATCCGGCCGGACAGCTTCATCATCACCACCGGGTTCTTTCGGGCCGGCACCGATCCCATCCGACTCCCACGAGCCGTTGACGGACCCACCTACACGCCNGAAGAGGCCGCCGTGGCGGCACGTCAGTTCTTCGAGGCGTTGGCGTCCGGACGCGAACTCGAACACGATCACCCCGACCCGGTCGAGTTCGCCCGTGTGAATGGCCTGATGGTCCTCTTCAACGAGGGTGTCAGGGTGGTCTTCGAGACCCACCTCGAGCGTATGCCGACCGACATCGAGGCACGGTGGCGCGACCTGATTGCCGGTGGAGCTCGATCCGAGGCGTTCGGCCCCCTCACGTTGCAGGAGCGNCTCGACGANCGTCAGGTCGAGACNGCGCTGGTGGCTGGCCGACGCCAGCGGNTCGTGAATCTGTTCGTCACGTTGGTTCTGATCGTCGGCGTCGCTGTCGGCGCGTCGTGGGGATGGCAGGAGTTCGGACCCGGCGAGGACCGCACCCGCGGTGCGCTGCAGTTCGCCGNCACCGACGAACCCGCCGACGTCGCCGCGATTGAGGGCGGGCCACCGGTTGCCGAGCCCGCCCTCAGCACGACGCTCAGCGATCCGGTCTCGGTGCTTGCCGGCGACGGTCCTGTCGCCGATCGGGTCACGTCGGCGCCATTCGTGCGATTTCCGCACCCACCGGGCTCGATCGGAGCGTCGCTCTTCCAGTACGCGAACTCGGGCCATGTCGCCCTCGTCGGCCCGGCCGGGTTCACCGACGACGCATGCCTGCGGGTCAGTGTCGTCACCGAGGAACTTCGCCCGCTTGACACCGTGACCCACGGACCGTGCGTCGAGACGATCGGCCGCGACGCCACGGTCGGCTGCATCGGTGACACGGCGATCCTCTTGGCGCTCGACATCCCGACCGGTGAGGTGGCGTTGCCCGAAGGCGGCAACGGTTTCGCTGATGCGATCCGCCTCCAACTCGTCGCCGATGGCGCCCCCGACTACGAGGTTCTCACCGTNCGGGGCACNATCGNGGTGGATCCCGACAGCGAGATCGTGATCCCGCGCTTTGGGGGTCAGATCGGGGAGACGATCATGTTCGACACCGGCGCCGGCCGGTCGGGTACGTGCACCCTCACCGGCGACTTCCCTGGCCGCNCCTGACCCATGTGTGGGCGTTACGTCTCCNCCACCCCTCCCGANCAGCTCGCCCGCTTTTTCGATGCGACGTCGCTCGTGGGCATGCCTGGCAACCCGGACGAGCGGTATGTCGGCAACTACAACGTCGCGCCGACGCAGGGTGTCCTCGCCGTCTACGAGTCGTCCGGNGAACGCCTTCTCGATCGGTTCCACTGGGGCCTCGTGCCGTTCTGGGCCAAGGATCCCTCGGTCGGGTCGAAGATGATTAACGCCCGTGCCGAGACACTGGCGGAGAAGAACTCGTTCAAGCGCCCGTTCGCCACGAAGCGCTGCATCATCCCCGCCGATGGCTTCTACGAGTGGAAGAACATCGAAGGACACAAGCGCAAGCAACCGATGTTCCTGACCACGATCGACGGNTCACCATTCGCGTTCGCCGGACTCTGGGAGGTCTGGAGCAANGGGCAGGAACTCGACAACACAGGAGAGCCGCTGCAGCTGTTCAGCTGCACCATCGTCACGTGCGAGCCCAACGACGCGATTGCGGACGTGCACGACCGCATGCCGGTGATGTTGCCTCCGGATGCCTGGGACACCTGGCTTGATCGCGACAATCGCGACCTCAAGGCGCTCCAAGATCTTCTCGTGCCTGCNCCATCGGGTCTGATCCGNATGCATCCCGTGTCGACCGAGGTCAACAATGTCCGCAACAACGGACCCCACCTCGTCGACGAGGCCGAGCCGGTCACCGGTGGCTGAGGCTCAGGTGCCGAGTGCCGCCGCGAGTTGCTGGCGGATCTCGTCGAGGGCGGCTTGATCGGGGTCGGTTTCGGCGTTCGTGAAGTCGAGGTCGCCCATGCCATTGATCGGCACGACATGGACGTGNACGTGGGGCACCTCGAACCCGGCGATCATGAGCCCGACACGGGCGGGGTCGAGGAGTGTTTTCTGCGCCTGACCGATGCGGTGCGCAACGGTCATGAGGTGGGCAGCGGTGGCAGCATCGAGATCGGTCCACTGGTCGACCTCGACACGGGGCACGACGAGGACATGGCCGTGAGCGAGGGGACGCACGTCGAGGAAGGCGACACAGATGTCGTCGGTCCAGACGAAGCGAGCGGGGATATCGCCGGTGATGATGCGGGTGAAGATGGAAGGCACGCCGGGATCGTAGGCTGCGGGCCGTGAGCGAGGAAGCCGCCGGCGCACCGCCGGAACGAGAGCGTCAGCTGGGGATCTTCGAGGACAAGATCCTCACCGTCCCGAACATGATCTCGCTGGCTCGTCTCGCCTGCGTTCCCGTGTTCCTGTGGCTCCTGTTCGCGCAGGAGGATTTGTGGGCCGCGGCCTGGCTGTGGGGAGCCATCGGCGCCACCGACTGGGTCGACGGCTGGTGGGCCCGCAAGTTCGACGTCATCAGCGAGTTCGGCAAGTTCGTCGANCCGCTCACCGACCGGGTTGCNCTCATCGTGCCGATCNTCGCNATCGCCATCGAGGGNGNCGTGCCCTGGTGGCTNGTGATCGTCACNCTGGCCCGAGAGGGGCT
This sequence comes from Acidimicrobiaceae bacterium, assembly GCA_002694825.1. Classification (GTDB taxonomy): domain Bacteria; phylum Actinomycetota; class Acidimicrobiia; order Acidimicrobiales; family Aldehydirespiratoraceae; genus UBA11606. Next base: position 9,349 of record NZNH01000095.1, read on the forward strand.
CGTCGCGCTCGCCGGCCTAGCGCTCAGCGCGATGGGCGGCCGTCGAATCGACGTCACCTGGTGGGGAAAGGTGGCGACCTTCGGCCTGTACTTCGCCTTCCCCTTCCTGCTTGCTGGTGCGAGCGACCACAGCACGGCCGCAGGGTTCGAGATCGCTGGTTGGGTCGTCGTCGTGCCGTCGCTCATCTACAGCTACCTGTCAGCAGCGCAGTACATCCCGCTCGCCCGGGTCGCCTTGCGCGAGGGTCGCCTCGACAAGCAGATGGGTTGAGCCGTCTGCGGCCACCATCGCGGCCTGCGCGTGCGTTAGGTTCGCGGCATGCACGTTCCTGACGGACTCCGCTACTCCAAGGACCACGAATGGGTTCGTGTCGAGGGTGATGTCGCCACCGTCGGCATCACCGACTACGCCCAAGACGCACTCGGCGACGTCGTGTACGTCGACCCGCCGATGGTCGGCAGCGCCCTCAACGCCGGCGATTCCTTCGGTGAGGTGGAGTCGACCAAGTCGGTGTCGGAGCTGTACGCGCCGATCAGCGGAACAGTCGCCTCGGCCAACGACGAACTCGAAACCGAGCCCGAGAAGCTCAACACCGACCCGTACGGAGAGGGGTGGATCTGCACCGTCACGATGTCGGATGCGGGCGAACTCAACGCCCTGATGGACGCCGAGGCCTACCAGGCCTTCAGCGCCGGCTGATCATGCCCGGGATCATCTGCCCGAGCTGCGGGCTCGAAAACCAGATCGGATCCAACTTCTGCTCGTCGTGCGGTACCGATCTGCGCCACGACGACATCACCTCCGAGACACCGGCGATCTCGGTCGACAACGACCTCGATGCCATCGACCGGTCGGCGTTCGGCCCGCACGAGGGGCTGTTCGTGGTCACCCAGGGGCCGAAGTCCGGCGCTCGCTATGCCCTCGACGCCGACACGGTCACCCTCGGGCGCCATCCCGAGTCCGACATCTTCCTCGACGACATCACCGTCTCGCGACGCCACGCCGAAGTGCGGCGAGACGGCGCCCGGTACCGGGTACGCGACGTCGGCTCGCTCAACGGCACCTACATCAACCGTGACCGCGTCGATGAACAGGAACTCCACGAGGGCGACGAGCTCCAAGTCGGCAAGTTCAAGCTCGTGTTCGTGTTCGGCACGGGCGAAATCTGAGCGCCGGATCGGAGAAGAACGGCCATGACCGACGGCCCCTATCACTCGATCGGCGAGGTGCTTTCCCTGCTCAAGGAGGAGCACGAGGATCTCACGATCTCGAAGATCCGCTTCCTGGAGAGCCAGGGTCTGATCGAGCCTGAGCGAACCCCGTCGGGCTATCGCAGGTTCTACGACACCGACATCGATCGACTCCGCTGGATCCTCTCCCAACAGCGGGACAACTTCATGCCCCTCAAGGTGATCAAGCGTCACCTCGACACGGAGGGCTTCGATCCCGCGGCGGAGATCGGAGAGCGCCCGATGCCCGAGTTACTGCCGGAACCCTCGCTGTTCTCCGAGCGCGAGATGAGTGGATCGCTCGAGGCGGCCGAGGCCGAGCGAACCGCGACAGAGGCAACCGTTGAGACCGAACCGGCCGCTTCGCAGGCCGCCGCAGGGGCCGTCGCTGCGATCGGATCGGTGAGTCTGACGGCCGGGGAGCTCGCCGAGGCGAGCGGTACCGACCTTGGGTTCGTCGGTGAATTGGAGAAGCTCGGCCTGATCGCGCCGGTACAGATCGCCGATCGAGCGGTATTCGACGACGAGGCCCTCCTCGTCGCCAAAGCGGCCGCTGCGATGATCGCACGGGGGATGGAGGTCCGTCACCTCCGCATGTACAAGGTGGCCGCTGATCGCGAAGCGGGCATCCTCGCCCAGCTGCGGGCTGCGGCGCTGGCCAAGGGTGGCTCGTCTGCCGCAGCGGCTCGTGACGACCTCGCCGACTTGGTAGCGCAAGGCGACGTGATCCATCGGTCGCTGCTGCGCCGCGAGTTCGGCCTCTCGCTCGGCGGCTGATCGTGGCCCACACCCCGGAGATCCTGCTCGACCAAGATGAGCTTTCGGCGGTCGTCGAACGCCTTGGCCGTGAGTTGTCCGAACGTCACGACGACGGTGTGGTCATGATCGCCGTCCTGCGCGGGAGTGTGCCGTTTCTCGCTGATCTCGTCCGAGTGATGACGATCCGCACGTCGGTCGATTTCGTCGCCTTGAGCCCCTACACGCCGGGAACTGGTCGGGTGCGACTGGTGATGGACGTGGCGACCAACATCGAAGGGAAACATGTCGTGATCGTCGAGGACATCGTCGACACCGGGCTGACGTCGGCGTTTCTCATCGGTGAATTGCAGCGCCGCAACCCGGCGTCGGTGTCCTTGTGCACCCTGGTCGACCGCCCCGCCCGCCGGGTGGTACCGGTGCCGATCGACCACACGGGAGTGCAGATCGAAGACCGTTTCGTGATCGGCTACGGCCTCGACCACGAAGGCCGGTATCGGAACCTGCAGGTGCTCGCCATCGCTGACCCGACCGTGCTCGCCGAGGATCCGGACGCCTACGTGGAGGCGCTCTACGGGGCGTAGGGTGGGTCCATGCAGGAGATGGACCTTCTCGGCGTCCGGGTGGAGATGCCCGCCAACGCACCCATGGTGTTGCTGCGAGAGCGCGACGGGGGCGATCACGCCCGTACCGTCCCGATTTTCATCGGGGCGCCCGAAGCGACAGCGATCGCCTTGGCCCTCGACGGGGTCGCGACACCACGGCCGATGACGCACGACCTGATTCGCGACATGCTCGAGTCGTTGTCGGTCGATGTCGATCGCATCGTCGTCACCGACCTGCATGACAAGACCTTCTACGCCGAACTCCATCTGATCACCGACGGCACACCCACGGTCGTGTCGTGCCGGCCATCCGACGGACTCGCTCTCGCCGTGCGCACCGGCACCCCGATCTATGTCAGCGATGCCGTGATCGCCGAGGTGGGTTTCGTCGATGGCGCCGAGCCTGAGAGCGATGATCAGCCCGAAGAGATGGTCGAGGAGTTCAAAGAGTTCCTCGACACGATCTCGCCGGAAGACTTCGAGGACTGACCGAGACGAACACCGCGCGCGAATCTTCGCGCGGAACGCGCGAAGATTCGCGCGGAGGGTCGTTGACCCCGCACGCAGCGCGTCGTACGATCCGTTTCGTCACATCGACGTAATTTCGTCGGTGTCGGTTACCGGCGTACACTCGCCGGCGGGGATCGAGGGAGTCACCACCATGGCCGAACAAGGTTTCAGCGGAAAGCGCACCGCAGAGATTGTCGACATCACCTATCGCCAGCTCGACTACTGGGCTCGCACCGACCTGGTGAAGCCGTCGCTCGCACAGGCAACGGGCAGTGGGAGCCGTCGCCAGTACTCCTACCGCGATCTCCTTGAACTCAAGGTCATCAAGAGCCTGCTCGACGCCGGTATCCGACTTGAGCAGGTCCGCAAGGTGTTCACCTACATGCGGGACCAGCTCGGTGAAGATGTCGCCAGCGCCAACCTCGTGATCGACGGCTCCAACTCCGTGCTCGTCAACACCGGTGAAGAGCTCATCGACCTGCTCCAAAACGGCCAGGGTGTGCTCAACGTCTTGCCGCTCGCCGGCGTGAAGGAAGAAGTCGACGCACGCATCGTGTCGCTCTATCCCGAGGTCGCCGACGAGGTCATCACCCAGCGGGCGGTCGGCGCGAACTAAAACCTGCTCATGGCCGATTTCGCCCATGAGTCCGAGCGCCAATTCGCCGACCTGCTCGACGCCTATGGCATCCGGTGGGACTACGAGCCGACCACGTTCGTGCTCGAAGCCGACGCAGCGGGCAACACCGTCGAGGCGTTCACGCCCGATTTCTACCTGTGCGACTTCGACACCTATGTCGAGTTGACCACCTTGCGTCAGCCCCTGGTGACGAAGAAGAACCGCAAGGTCCGCCGACTGCTCGAAACGCATCCCGACGTCGCGATCAAGCTCCTGTATCGCAAGGACATCGAGCGGCTCGAGGCGAAGTACCGTCTCGCCGACGCCGCCTGAGATCTCCCGCTCACTCCCTCGGGAACGACACCGAAAACCGCCGCTTGTCGGCTGATGCCTAGGGGCGTTCGGGGAGCGGCGGAAGAACGTCGGTTGCCTGCTGGCGTAGCCAGTGATCAGCGAGCGTCAGCAGCATCATCGACTCGACCATCGGCACCGCTCGGGGCAACACACACGGATCATGGCGGCCACGAGCGGCAAGGGTCGTGTCCTCACCGTCACGGGTCACGGTCTGCTGTTCGCTGGAGATCGTGCCGGTGGGTTTGAACGCAATCCGAGCGGTGATGTCCTCGCCGTTGCTGATGCCGCCCTGGATGCCGCCGCTGTTGTTGGTCGTGGTGCGGATGCGTCCATCGTCGCCGGCCACGAACGGATCATTGTGGGCGAGGCCGCTGAGGCGAGTGCCAGCGAAACCACTGCCGATCTCGACACCTTTCGCCGCCGGAAGTGACATGAGTGCGCCCGCAAGAACAGCGTCGAGCTTGTCGAAGACCGGTTCGCCGAGGCCGGCCGGAACGTTGCGGGCGACCGCCTTGACGACACCGCCGAGCGAATCGCCGTCGCGGCGTGCCTGCTCGATCGCTGCTGTCATCCGTGCGGCCGCGTCCGGGTCGGGGCAGCGGGTGGGATCGGCTTCGACCTGTGCAAGGTCGACGGTGGAGCCGTCGACGGAGGCGTCGATGTCAGCGACCTGATCGACCCATCCGAGCACCTCAATCCCCGCCACGTGCGCCAGGAGCTTCCGGGCGATCGCCGCAGCAGCGACCCGACCGATGGTCTCACGGGCTGAGGCCCGTCCACCGCCGGCCCAATTGCGGAAACCGTATTTCGCGTCGTAGGTGAAGTCGGCGTGGGAAGGGCGGTAGACATCGCGAAGATGGTCGTAGGCGCCGCTGTTGTGGTCCTTGTTGCGAACGACGATCGCGATCGGTGTACCGGTCGTGTAGCCCTCGAAGACACCTGACAGGATCTCGGCCTGGTCGGCTTCGTCGCGCTGGGTGACGAGTCGCGACTGGCCGGGACGGCGACGATCCAGGTCGAATTGGATCTCGCTCAGGTCGATCGGCAGGCGAGGTGGACAACCGTCGATGACGACACCGACGCCGCCTCCGTGGGATTCGCCGAAGGTGCTGATGCGAAAAAGATCCCCGAAGCT
>NZNH01000096.1 GCA_002694825.1 Acidimicrobiaceae bacterium
AGCAACTGATTTGTAATCAGTAGGTCCGCGGTTCGAGTCCGTGTGGGGGCACCATAAAATCAAAGGCTTAGCGAAAATCACGCTGGGCCTTTTGTTTTTGGGGTTCCAAATGGGTTCCAAAAGTATTCCTTTTAAATCACGATTAACTTATGACGTTCCACGTATCATCTTGAAGCGCTTGTTTAAACTATTAAGCTCACCACCAGGCATAGGTTCTCGCCAAATCGCTTGATAATGCTGTACGACAGTATCCAACGAGACCGCCACACCTGGTAGGGCAATCCAATCTGGGCACCTGCGACCTAACAATTCTGTGATAAGTGCCTTTGCAACAGTAACGCCTTGACGGAAGGGACGTTGTGCGGCAATACCAACAATTGGTCCACCGTTGGCCAAATTAACAGCAACCGTCTTACCAAGATCAACTGTTGTGGTGGGAATTTCCATCCCTCTTCGTGCAAGGGTTTCCAATGCGACTTCGCAAGGCGTATCCCAAACTACGAACAGACCCGAAAGTTCAGGTTGCTCTGTGAGAAATCTGTCAACGAGGTCTGGTATGTCAGAAAATGACTTGAAGCGTCGTGTTAAAACTTCCTGGTTTGGTCGATTTGCCTGCATCCAGAGATTAAAGGCGATTTCACGTTCGTTAGTAACATAAAAATCAGCTTCATAGCCGATAACCCCCAACGGTGTGTTTTTGGACATTTTATTAGAGAGAAGCTCTGCTGCTAGCTGTCCAAGCCCAAAATTATCAGCTGAAACCAAACTTGCATAATGTTTGCCGGGCAATAGTCCTGTGGGTACATTGTCCACGAGCATTAAGGGGATTTTCGCAGCTGAAACGCGCTTGTGTGCATCTGCAACATCAGCATTGGCCACTGGGAGTGAAATTATAGCTTTCGGTCGTTCGGCGATTAAGCGATCTAAAGCAGCAGCCTGCCTTTCAGGTGAAAAATTGGAGTCAGCAACTTCAGTCACTGAGACACCGCAATCGCCAAGAGTGCCTACTAAACCCTGTACTAGAAGTTTTGACCAGTCACTCTGCATGGTGTGCATAACGATGCAAACGTTCAGATCAAGATCTCTTACCATCTTAATATCTTCAGGCAATAGCGTCACCCTTTCTGGTGGGCTGGCTCTTTCACCATGTGGTCCAAGTCCTTTTATCGACATAGCGTTCTCTCTCTAAACATTCACAGTACTAGGCCCAAATCTTTTCATCAGTATCATTTTCGGTTTTATTTACACCAAGGAGCTCTGGATGGCGGCTAGGACTGCCTTCCAATAACCAATTCCGGAGCATCATGGGAGCAAACAAGGCTTCGACCCCCACTGTGGCTGCACCTAATAGCGCGGCTGACGTGCTCATATTTGACCGGACAATCTTCAAGTCGCGTGTGACAAGCGGGTGAGAGGCGCCATAAACAGCTTCGCGAACTGCAGCGAGTAGGATATCGTTGGTCTGAGCGGGAATTCCGGCAAGCACGATTAGCTGTGGGTTTAGCATATTGGTCAGCATAGCAATAACGCCACCTATTAACCGGCCACTATTCATCAAGATCGCGCTGCAAGCTGGATCGCTAATTTGTGCGGCCTGACACACATCGTTGACAGTGACTTCGCCATCTCTCTGCAATATTGCTGAGAGAGATGGGCTACGACCAGACTGTGCAGCAGCTAAACCCTCGCGCAGGATATTCTCAGATCCAGCTAAGCTATTCAAAGAGCCAGTTTTACCATCAGAGTTGATAGGAAGCTCACCGATTAGGCCAACCGCTCCAGCGCCGCCGCTGTACAACTGACCGTCTATTACAAGCCCCGCACCAATTCTCTTACCGATTTTTATGAATAGCATTGAACGCGTTTCGATACCTTGGCCGCTGTGTTGTTCACCCATTGTCATAGTTTCAACTGAGGAGGTGATCCAGACTGGAACGCAATATTCCTCAATTAGTTTTTCAACCAGTAGGCTTTCTCCCCATCCATGCAAGAAATCAGGCGTTTTCATCAGAAAAGGCACAGCACTGTCATTAGGGATAGAGTCTGGAACCGAGACAGAGATACCCCAAAGGTCGGGACTGCTAGGTTGGCGATCAAGTATCCACGCGATAAGAGCGATCAGGCGTTTGATTGTTTGCTCAGGGGCCTCCTTTAAATCGATAGTTTCATGGTGTTCGGTTATAAGAGCACCTGAGAGATTTGCTAGTCCAACGCCAATGGCTGTCTGATCAAGCGTGATTACTGCCAGTACAGCCCGGTCTTGGGAGAAACGCACTAGTTTAGGAGCGCGCCCGCGGATAGCCTGTCCAGAAACACTTTCATCAATTAACCCCAGCTCGCTTAATTTATTTAGTCGGTCAGCGACAGTAGCTCTTCCTAAATTGCCTTTTTGTTCCAGTTCCTGACGAGTTTTGGCAGTGCCCAAACGCACCATCTCCAGAACGTCAACTAAGCTGGTAATAGCTAATGAGCTTACCCGTGAACGTTTTAAAGTTGGCACGTGATTCGGGTTCTCTTTGCTTATCTGAGCGTGGGATTGAGTTGTGGAGTCGGACATTGGTAAAGTTTACTGAATAGTATTTTGTTGAACAAGTACAAACTTTTGCAGTTTTTCTGCAAAAGTTATTGACTTTATGTTTTTTTTCTGTCGAATTGTAAAAAAAACCTGTGCTAGCTGTCAAAATCCTTGGCTTGGGTAAAAAAACTGGGAGGAAAAAAATGAAGCAATGGCATTTGGCTTATCAAGCAAATTGTTGGGGGCCACTGGGCGGTGACGCTGTTGGAGTTACGTCGTCGTCACAACTCGTTTACCGGACATTTGGCGATATGGAGCGAGCTTTTGCAGACATTGCAGAGGCTGGATTTACTGGTGTCGAATTGTTTGACGGCAACCTTCTCGACTACTCTGCAGTTGAATTTCGTGCCTTGCTCAAACGGTCCGGTTTACAATTGGTTGCGGGCTACTCAGGTGCAAATTTTATTTTTGATGACATACTTCCCGAAGAGCTATCAAGGATTACTCGTGTTGCAGACCGTTTAGCCGAGCTGGATGCTCCGCATCTGGTGGTTGGTGGTGGAGCAAAGCGATTTGATGGGGTAATTTCGACAGACTACCACAAATTAGGTGCTGCGCTCGATCGGGTTAAAGATATAGCTGACAAGCGTGGTCTTACTGGGCATTATCATCCGCATCTGTCAACCATCGTCGAAGGGCCCGAGACCGTTGATCAGATTTTTAGCCTTACTGCCATTGATTTTTGTCCCGACACAGCGCATCTGGCGGCGGCTGGCGGTAATCCGGCCGATCTAATTAGAGCACACAAGAACCGTATTAGCTATGTCCATCTAAAAGGATTACAGAAAGACCCTTTTAAATTTACCCCTCTGGATCGTGGTGACATTCCTACGGGTCCAATAATCGATGCATTGAAAGAAGCTGGCTTTGACGGCTGGATTTGTACGGAGCTGGATGCCTGGGATGATCCAACTGAAGGTGCTCGAACGAACATGAACTATTTGAAGCAGGCCCTATAGCGGCCTTTTAATAACAGGCCAGAATGGCCATTAACCCCGGGCTGGGCTCGGAATAGGGAGTATAAACTATGATAAAACGACGTAACCTTTTTAGCTGTGCTGCAGCGCTTGCGATCGCGCTAAGTGGCGCACCGGCAATTGCCGATCCAGCAGCGGCTCTGGCTGCCTTGCAAGAGACTGTTCTTTCGAAGGGTCCTAACGGTGAGACTCCAGCTGCCGCGTCTAGTATCTCGCTGAGCGAAGAGGAGTTGCAAAAAATTCGCTCTATGAATGCGACCGCTGCAATCGTAATGCATTATGGCGGCAATGACTGGAGTCAGGCGCAGATTTCTGGCCTGACCACTCAGTTCGAAAAAATGGGTATAAAAGTAATTGCTGTTACTGATGCAGGTTTCAAACCTGAGAAGCAGGTTGCGGATCTTGAAACTATAATGGCACAGTCGCCCGATATAATAGTGTCTATCCCAACTGATCCAGTTGCTACGGCCGGTGCTTTTAAAGCTGCTGCTGACGCTGGTGTTCAGCTTGTATTCATGGACAATGTTCCTTCAGGCTTTACAGCTGGCAATGAGTACGTCGCATCTGTATCTGCCGATAACTATGGAAACGGTGTTGCAGCAGCCCATCTTATGGCCAAGGCTTTGAACGAAAAAGGTGAGATTGGTCTTGTATTTCATGCTGCAGACTTTTTTGTGACACGCCAGCGATATGACGCATTCAAAGCGACGATTGAAGCCGACTATCCGAACATCACCATAGCTGCAGAGCAGGGCATCGGTGGACCTGACTTTTCTGGTGATGCAGATCGAGCAGCAAGCGCCATGCTGACATCGAATCCAGGTATTGATGGAATCTGGGCGGTCTGGGATGTTCCTGCTGAAGGTGTGATTGCTGCTGCTCGCGCAAATGGTCGCGATAACCTAGTAATCACCACAATCGACTTGGGTGAAAACGTAGCGATAAACATGGCACAAGGTGGTTTTGTCTATGGCTTNGGCGCACAGCGGCCATTTGACCAAGGTGTAACAGAAGCCATTCTAGCTGGCTACGGTTTGCTTGATAAAAAGGCACCTGCATTTGTTGCTCTGCCAGCATTACCAGTGACTAAAGAAACACTACTTAATGCTTGGCAGCAAGTCTATCGAGCTGAGGCAACTGACAATATTCAAAACAGCATGCAATAAAAGAAATTGCGGGCGAGCCAGTATTCCTCCTCGCCCGCATATCAAAAATGCCCAATCATTTTTGATGGGCTCATATAACTTTCAAAAATTAGGAGGGTCAAAATGAAATCACTGTCAGTAGCTATGATCGGGGGTGGATTTATGGGAAAAGCACATTCTATGGCTTATGCTTCTATGCCGATGTTTTTCTGGCCTGCACCAGCTATTCCTCACCGTAAAGTAATTGTAGACATTACAGAAGCAGCAGCTGAAGATGCGCGTGCTCGGTTAGGGTTTGAAGAGGCTTCNAGCGACTGGNGCGAAGTCATAAATCGTCCNGATATTGATGTGGTAGATATNTGNACACCAAATAACCTTCATGCTGAAATTGCCATCCAGGCTGCCAAGGCGGGAAAGCACATCATCTGCGAAAAACCCTTGGCTAGAACCCTGGAAGAGGCTGAAGCAATGGCTAAGGCGGCTAATGAAGCAGGAATAATCAATATGGTAGCCTTTAATTATCGTCGAACACCAGCAGTTGCACTAGCCAAAAAATTCATTGATGAAGGCCGTATAGGTGATGTTGTAAATTTCCGTGGAACATATTTGCAAGATTGGTCTGCGGATCCTGATGGTCCCCTATCCTGGCGTTTCCAAAAATCAATCGCTGGATCTGGTGCAATTGGCGACATTGGGACACATGTAGTTGACATGGCGCATTATCTGGTTGGACCAATTACTGAAGTCAGCTCCATAATGAAAACTTATGTGCAGAGCAGGCCAATCCAAGATAGTGGAGTTGATAAGCTTGGAGCATCTGATAAGAACAGCGACGCCCCACGAGGCAACGTTGATGTTGATGACGAAGTAGTATCGATGCTCAAGTTTTCTTCAGGAGCGATCGGTACGCTTGAGGCTACACGCAACGCGTGGGGAAGNAATAACTATTTAACTTTAGAAATTCACGGTACTAAAGGGTCGATCCTTTTTAACTACGAGCGGCGGGATGAGCTCCAGGTAATGTTTGCAGAAGATCCCCAAGAGGCGCGGGGCTTTCGCACTATNTATACTGGCCCCGCGCACCCTTTCGGTGATGCACTTTGGCCAATCCCNGGTTTAGGGATAGGTTATTCCGAAACTAAAATTGTTGAATGTTACGATTTCTTCCGAGCAATAGAANCCGGTCAACAGCCATCTCCCAATTTTGAGGAGGCCCTATTGACNGAGCGTGTGGCGCACGCATTAATAAAGTCAGGCNATAGTGGAAAGTGGGAAGCTGTTTAACGATGGAAACGAATACCGCTGTTGAAATGGTTGGCATTTCCAAGCAATTCGGAGGTGTCCAAGCTCTTGATGGTGTAGATTTTGAAGTTCGCAAAGGAGAGATCCATGCTCTCCTTGGCGGAAATGGAGCTGGAAAGTCAACAATTTTAAAAGTATTGAACGGTATTCACAAGCCCGACAGTGGAACCATTAAAGTTGATGGTAAACCCCTATATAAAAACTCTCCTGAGGTGGCGGAGGCAGCGGGTATAGCCATGAATTTTCAGGAATTAAGCTTAATCCCTACGTTNTCTGTAGCGAAAAATGTGTTTTTGAGACGTGAGCCGCGTACGACTAATGGTTTGATTGATGATAAAGAAACCGAGAGACAGACTCAGGCACTTTTCGATATGCTCGAGGTTTCAGTCGATCCAAGCGCTATTGTCAGCGATCTGGGTGCTGGCCAAAAACAGCTAACAGAGATTGTTAAGGCGATCAGCAAAGGCGCTAGGGTTCTTATTCTTGACGAGCCATCGACTGCGCTTGCAGTAACNGATGTAGATAGGCTGTTTATATTCTTNCGCAAACTTAAAACCNACGGAGTTGCAATCATCTATGTGAGTCATCGAATGGACGAAATCGCACGGATCGCTGACCGTGCAACCATACTTCGCGNTGGCAAGCATGTCATCACAGATCAGATAAAGATGCTTCCAACCCAGACTATGATCGAATTCATTGTNGGAAAACGGTCAAAGGGTCTGGCGGACGTGCAAAGAGGCTATACCTCAAAGGGTGACGTTCTTTTANAACTTTGTAATGTGGCAGGAACTGAAAAGCCTAATGATGTATCTTTGACCATTCATCGTGGTGAGATTGTTGGACTGGCTGGCTTGCTAGGCTCAGGACGGAGCTCAGTAGCGCGTCTCATCGCAGGGTTACAGCCTTTGGTAGCAGGTAACATCTATTTCAANGGCNAAAANATAAANTTTNTTNATGCTGGNGANTCAATNANANCTGGAATNGNTATGGTGCCTGAGTCTCGNGCNACAGANGGTATNATTCCAGATCACTCGGTAGNCTCGAATATGACACTTGCNATACTCGATCGAATTTCGNGGNGGGGCCTTATCAACAATGCTGAGGTAAATATAGTTACAGACAATCAGATTGAGCGGTTGGGCATCAAGACCGCAAGCAAAAATCACACGGTATCAACACTTTCTGGAGGTAACCAACAGAAGGTTGTAATTGGCAAATGGCTAGCAACGGATCCGGAAGTATTCGTTCTTGATGAACCTACTGCCGGTATAGACGTTGGATCTAAATCTGAAATCATAGGTGTAGTCCGAGATCTTGCGCGTGAAGGAAAAGGTGTCCTAATAATCTCTTCTGAATTACCCGAATTGCTGACCGCCTGTGATCGTATCGTTATTATGGCTGAGGGACGTAGCTTTTACGACTTGTCGCGTGATTTTTTTGACGACCCAGAAGACCCCAATCGTGATCCTTCCCATCTATTAGAAAAAGCAGAACAGCGGCTGCAAGCTTATATTCAGCTTGCTTTGACTGCTCAGAACGGAGAAACCAGTGAACTCGACTAAGACTAAAAACCAAAAGCAGAATATACTTGGCGCCTTTTTAAGCGATTGGCGCCAGAACATCATCTATATAGGGTTCTTGGTAATTTTTGTTATTTTTGCAATAACGCTAAATGATAAGGGCTTTTTGAACCCAAATAATCTACTTAACATCGTTCGGCAAACCGCAATGATCGCAGTAATGGCGATTGCAATGACCTTTGTGTTATCCGCAGGTGAGATTGACCTTTCGGTAGGAGCTGTAGCCGGTCTAACAACGGTTACCGTTGCTCTAGCCATAGCAGCAGCTGGCCCTGTCGCGGGTGTGTTAGCCGGGTTGGCAACAGGAATTGCGGTCGGAGTCGTCAACGGCTGGCTAACAACTCGGGTCGGTATACCATCGTTTCTAACTACGCTTGCCATGATGGGAATTGCAAAAGGCATAGCCATGTGGTTATCGGATACAGCTGCCGTACCAATATTGAGTCAAAACTTTGCCTGGATTTTTGGTGGTGGTTCTATTGGTCGCATTCCTGTCCTATTATTTTGGGTTTTAGCGCTTGGTTTTATAGGTCACGTATTGTTACGACGAACTGGTTTTGGTCGGCGTGTTCTGGCAACTGGTGGTAGTGAGACAGCCTCGCGCTATTCAGGAATTGACACCAGCAACATCAAATTCAAAGTATTGGTGATGTCTTCAGCTGCAGCCGCACTGGCCGGTATGTTCTATGCGGGCCGTTTGCAATCGGGTCGGTTCCAGCTGGGAGAGGGCGACGAGCTTTCGGTTATCGCTGCCGCAGTGCTGGGTGGTACATCTTTGTTCGGTGGTAAAGGCACAGTGATAGGCACCATTGTTGGGGCTTTGATGATCGGTCTGATCAACAACGGTCTGATCCTGATGGGGCTGGAGTTTAGCCAGCAACTGATAGCCCGTGGTGGCATTATCATCTTAGCCGTTGCGCTAAGTCAGAAAAGGAGCTGATCCATGACACATGTCACCATTATCGGCACCGTTACGGCAAAACCTGACACCCGGGAAGAACTGTATGATCTACTCGCAAGCCAAGTTAACCCAACGCGGGCAGAAGAAGGCTGCATCAATTATGATTTTCACGTTGATGCAAAAGACCCCTGCTGTTTTGTTTTCTATGAAAATTGGCGAAGTCAGGCAGATTTGGATGCGCATCTGGAAATGCCACATCTAAAGCCGCTGTTTACACAACTTGACAGGCTGCTGGACTGTCCTGTCGATATCCGCCACCTGAACATGATAAGCGAGATGGCGTGATGGCATCGCAGATCAAAGGCCCCGCACTGTTTCTGGCTCAGTTCGCCGGAGATGAGGCGCCGTTTAACAACCTTGGAAACATCACGAAATGGGCGGCGGATCTGGGTTACAAGGGCGTACAAATCCCCACCTTTGACGGGCGTTTGTTTGATCTGGAAAAGGCCGCGACCAGCGACACGTATTGCGACGAAGTGCGCGGCATCTGTGCCGATTCGGGCGTTGAGATTACCGAATTATCCACCCACCTTCAGGGGCAATTGGTTGCAGTTAACCCTGCGTATAACGAGGCGTTCGATGCCTTTGCCCCTGCGGCTGTGCATGGCAATCCCGCCGCGCGGACGGAATGGGCGATTGATCAGATGAAAAAGGCCGCTGTCGCATCGCGCAAATTGGGCCTAAAACATACGGTCAGTTTTACGGGATCCTTGGCCTTTCCGTTCCTGTATCCTTGGCCACAACGGCCCGCGGGTCTGATCGAAGAGGCGTTCGCCGAATTGGGCCGACGTTGGACGCCGATTTTGAATCATTACAAAGACAATGGTCAGGACATCGGATTTGAAATCCATCCGGGCGAAGATGTGTTTGACGGCGCAACATTTGAAATGTTCATCGATGCCTGTGGCGGGCACGAGGCAGCAATGATCAACTATGACCCGTCGCATTTCTTATTGCAGCAAATGGATTATCTGGCATTTATCGACATCTATCATGACCGCATTAATGCGTTCCATGTGAAAGATGCCGAATTTAATCCAGATGGCCGCCAAGGGGTTTATTCAGGCTATCAATCGTGGATCAACCGCGCGGGCCGCTTCCGCAGTTTGGGCGATGGTCAGGTCGATTTTGCGGGTATCTTTTCCAAATTGATCCAGCATGGGTACGACAGCTGGGCCGTAATGGAATGGGAATGCTGTATCAAATCACCTGAACAGGGCGCTGCCGAAGGTGCGCCGTTCATTGCAAGTCACATGATTGATGTAACCGAAGTAGCTTTTGATGATTTTGCAGGCGGCTCACGCAATGATGGGCAAATCAAAAGGATGCTGGGTCTATGAAACGTTTGAAACTTGGCATGGTCGGTGGTGGCCAAGGCGCATTTATAGGCGCGGTCCATCGCATCGCATCACGGATCGACGGGCGATTTGATTTGGTGGCTGGTGCGCTTTCGTCCGATCCTGCACGTGCTTCCGCCTCTGCAGCGGAATTGGGCATCAAACGAACTTATGACAATTATGAAGCAATGGCCATTAACGAAGCCGCACGCGACGATGGCATTGACGCCGTAGCGATTGTCACCCCGAACCATATGCATGCTGCCCCCGCGATTGCGTTTCTAAATGCGAACATTCACGTAATTTGCGATAAACCTCTAGCCGCCACAGCCGAAGAAGCCACTACCATTCAGGCCGCTTTTGCTGAGTCCAAGGCTCGGTTTTTCATGACCTATAATTACACAGGTTATCCTTTGATCCGTCAAGCGCGTGAAATGGTCGCTTGTGGGGATTTGGGCGATATTCGTATCATTCAAGCTGAATATGCGCAAGATTGGTTGACTGGAGCTACAGACCAGTCAAACAAACAAGCGGATTGGAGAACCGATCCTGCGCGTGCGGGTGCAGGGTGTATTGGTGATATTGGCACCCATGCTTTTAATTTAGCTGCATTTGTGACGAACATGGTTCCATGTGAAATATCTGCTGAGCTTTCGAGCTTTGTGCCCGGGCGTAAGGTTGATGATAACGCGTTTATTCGTCTGCGATACAGGAATGGTGCGCGCGGTACTATTTGGTCATCCCAAGTCGCAGTAGGCTGTGAAAATGGTCTGAAGCTTCGGATATACGGGGATAAGGGTGGATTGGAATGGGAGCAAGAAAACCCAAACCAAATAACATTTGCCCGTTTTGGTGAACCTAAGCAAATCATTACACGTGGTGGAGCAGGTCTGGGCAAGGGTGCAGAACGATGGACACGTATTCCACCCGGTCATCCCGAAGGTTACCTTGAAGGTTTTGCGAACCTTTATAACGATATTGCTGATATAATTTCTGGTACAAATGATAGTGAATTGGTTCCAGATTTGAACGCTGGATTAGATGGAATGTGGTTTATTTCGTCATGTTTAGCTAGCTCAGAAGCAAATGGCAGTTGGATTGATTTGTAATCAGTAGGTCCGCGGTTCGAGTCCGTGTGGGGGCACCATAAAATCAAAGGCTTAGCGAAAATCACGCTGGGCCTTTTGTTTTTGGGGAAACACTGGGGAAACATTTTCCCGTAAAACCAGCATATTAAGGGGTGGGGGTCAAAAACTAGTAGCGGTTAGGTTGCTAAGATACTGCTCTCACATTTTATTTCTTCAGGGTACGAGCAAATTGCAGTGAATATTTTCTGACTCCAAATATGTAAGTGATCGGTTATCGTACATTCATGTCAAAATTGTTTGGATTACGGCAGAGTAGGCAGATGCAAGCATTCCATAGTGCTTGGCGAAGTAAAATGAAACAGTTGCCGTCTTCCACGCTGAGACTATCGTTTCGCTATGGTTAGACGAACTTATGAATCTGATGCTACAAAGATATAAGATGTAGATGATCTTGACGATCTTGTAGCTGACAAGCGTGAAGTATGGAGAGCAACCTCTG
>NZNH01000097.1 GCA_002694825.1 Acidimicrobiaceae bacterium
GCCTCAAGGTCAAGACGGTTGAGTGACCCAAGCCGTCGCAGCACATCGTGGAGTTCATCGGCGTCGCGTGCCCGGCGGCCATCGACCAGCAACTGGAGTTCGAGTTCTATGTCAGCGAGCACCTCGGCGTCGAGCAGCTCACGAAGCTCCTCTGCGCCGAGCACGTCGCGCAGCAACTCCCGATCTAGAGCCAACGCGGCTGCTCGACGCTCAGCGATCGGGGCGTCGCCTTCGTACATGTAGACGGCGATCCACGAGAACAACAGCGACTGCGCAAACGGGGACGCCTGATCGGTGTCGACCGCCACCATGCGCACCTTGCGGCTCCGCAGCTCCGACATCACCGAACGGAGCGCGGGCAGGTCGAACACGTCGTTGACGCACTCGCGGGTGGCTTCGAGCAGCATTGGGAAGGTCGGATACTTGGCGGCCACGTTGAGCAGATCGGCGGCCCGCTGACGTTGCTGCCACAGCGGGGTGCGCTGATCGGGCCGACGACGCGGCAGCAACAGTGCCCGGGCCGAACACTCGCGGAAGCGAGCGGCGAACATCGCCGAATCGGGCAGGCGAGAAATAACGACGTCGTCGATCTCATCGGGGTCAAACAGCAACTCATCGAGCGGCAACCGATCGAGCGCCTCAGGCAGCCGCATCACAATGCCGTCATCGCTCCACATGAGATCGATCTCGCTCCCCCACTCCTCGCCGAGGCGGGCCTGCAACGCCATCGCCCACGGGGCGTGAACCTGCGCACCGAACGGCGTGAGCGCGCACACCCGCCAATCGCCGATCTCGTCGCGGAAGCGCTCGACGACGATCGTGCGATCGTCGGGCACCGCACCGGTGGCCTCGGCCTGGTCGGTGAGGTAGGAGAGCAGGTTCTCGGCGGCGAGATCGTCGAGACCGTGGCGCTGCTGGAGGCGCTCGATCGCTGTCTCTTCGTCGAGTTGACGAACTTCACGCACGAACGCACCGATCGCCCGCCCGAGCTCGAGCGGTCGACCGGGCCCATCGCCGTGCCAGAACGGCATCTTGCCGGGAACGCCTGGTGCCGGCGTGACAACCACCCGTTCGTAGGTGATGTCCTCGATCCGCCAGGTCGAGGCCCCAAGCAAGAACGTCTCCCCCACCCGGCTCTCGTAGACCATCTCCTCGTCGAGCTCACCGACCCGAGTGCCGTCCGGGAGGAACACCCCGAACAGACCCCGATCGGGAATCGTGCCTGCATTGGTGACCGCAAGCCGCTGCGATCCCGCCCGCCCACGAAGCTGACCGGTGACGCGATCCCACACGATCCGCGGCCGCAACTCGGAGAACTCCTCGCTCGGATACGTGCCCGACAACAGATCGAGCACGTTGCCGAGCACCTCATCGGACAGATCACCGAAGTTCGCACAGCGGCGGATCAGGTGCGTGAGATCAGCGAGCTCCCAGTCGTCCATCGCGCACATCGCCACGAGTTGCTGAGCGAGCACGTCGAGCGGGTTGCGCGGGAAGTACGTCTCCTCGATCAACCCCTGGTGCATGCGGTCGACGACAACCGCCGCTTCGAGCAGATCAGCTCGATGCTTCGGGAAGATCTTGCCGACGCTCGGCTGACCGACTTGATGACCGGCCCGACCGATGCGTTGCATGCCCGATGCCACCGAGCCGGGCGACGCAACCTGCACCACAAGGTCGACCGCACCCATGTCGATGCCGAGTTCCAGCGACGACGTGGCGACGAGCCCCTTCAGGTCACCCCGCTTGAGTTCGTCCTCGATCTGGAGTCGACGCTCCCTCGACAGCGAACCGTGATGGGCCTTCACCAGCTCCTCGCCCTCCGCAGCGCCCCGACCGATCTGTTCGTCGCCGGCGCCGAGGGCAGGCGGTGGCGCAACCGAGCCGTCGAACTCGCCCGATGCCTTTTCGATCGCAAGTTCGTTGAGGCGGGTCGCGAGCCGCTCCGACAAGCGGCGGGCATTGGAGAAGACCAAGGTCGAACGGTGCTCCTCGATCAGCTCGAGGAGCCGTGGATGCATCGACGGCCAGATCGAACGGCGGGCGTTGGGCGAGGCCGCCGGAGATGCATCGGGGCCGGGCTCGATGCGCTGGCCGAGGTTGGCCATGTCCTCGATCGGAACCACGACCTCGATCTGCAGTTCTTTACGAGCACCGGCATCAACAACGGTGACCGGACGAGGTGAAACCGTGCCGTCGACCCCGACCTCGTTCCCCCCGAGGAATCGAGCGATCTCGTCGAGCGGGCGTTGGGTCGCCGACAGCGCGATCCGCTGCGGCGATTGCTCGGCGAGTTCCTCGAGCCGCTCGAGCGAGAACATGAGGTGAGCGCCGCGCTTGGTGCCGGCCATCGCATGGATCTCATCGATGATCACCGCCTCGACATTCGCCAAGGTCTCACGGGCTTGCGAGGTGAGCATCAAGAACAGCGACTCAGGTGTCGTGATCAAGATGTCGGGCGGGTGACGCACGAGCTGACGGCGGTCGGCAGCGGAGGTGTCGCCCGTTCGAACGCCGACCGTCGGCGTGTGCACGTCCGTGCCGAGCCGTTCCGCCGCAAAGCCGATGCCCTGCAGCGGAGCCCGAAGATTCTTTTCGACATCGACGGCCAGCGCCCGCAGCGGGGAGAGGTAGAGCACCCGTGTGCGGGCCCTTGGGTCCTCCGGCACGTCCTCGACCGCCAGCCGGTTCAATGCCCACAAGAACGCCGACAGGGTCTTGCCTGTGCCGGTCGGAGCGAGGATCAGGGTGTGGTCACCGTTTGCGATCGCGGGCCAGCCCTTGCGCTGCGGCGCAGTGGCTTCGCGGAAGGTGGAGGTGAACCACTCGCGCACCGGGTCGGCGAACGCCGCCAACGGATCGCTCATGGCTGCAACCTACCGATATTCGAGAACCCCGTCCCTCTCGGGCGCCCAGGCTCAGTCAGCCCTCGGCAGCGACGAGATGGCCCGGAGCAACCTCGCGCAGCTCCACCCGTTCAGGTGAGGTACCCGCCGCCCACACCGGGCTCGGGATCTCGTCGGTAAGGAGCGGCCGGTCACGGCGAGCGCGCGGGTCGGCGATCGGCACGGCATCGAGGAGCCGCTGGGTGTACGAGTGCTGGGGGTTCTCGAAGATCGCCGACCGGGGACCAATCTCGACAATCTGACCGAGATACATGACCGCCACTCGGTGACTCATGCGCTCAACGACGGCAAGGTCGTGGCTGATGAAGAGATAGCTGAGGCCGAGTTCGGACTGCAGTTCCATCATCAGGTTGATCACCTGGGCCTGGATCGACACGTCGAGGGCGGACACCGCTTCGTCGGCGATCACCAGCTCGGGACGAGTCGCGAGCGCTCGAGCGATGCAGACCCGCTGACGCTGACCACCGGAGAACTGATGCGGAAACTGGCGCATCATGTCGGGCTCGAGCCCAACCCGAGTGAAGAGGTCGGCCACCTGCTCGTCAGCGTCAGGGCCCTTGGCAATCTTGTGGATGAGGAGCGGTTCCGCAACGGCGCGTCCGACCGGCCGACGCGGGTCGAGACTCGCAAACGGATCCTGGAAAATGATCTGCATCTTGGCCCGGTGCTCGCGCAGGGCCCGGTTGCCGAGACCAGAGATGTCGACGCCGTCGAGCACGACCTGACCGCTGGTCGGTTCGTGCAGCCGAATCATCGTGTGAGCAAGCGTCGACTTGCCGCAGCCCGACTCGCCAACAACGGCAAGGGTCTCTCCCCGCCCGACCTGCAGCGAGACGTTTTCCACTGCGTGCACGGTGGCACCAGCACCGACCGGAAAGTGCTTACAGAGGTCACGGACCTCGACCAGGGGCGTGCCAGCGCTCACGAGTCGTACTCCACGAGTTCGAACGGGGCGGGCTCGGAGCGCCCCTGCATCGACCCGAGCCGCGGCACCGACGCAAGCAACGCCTGGGTATAGGGCTCGGCCGGGTTCTCGAAGATGTCGACGGCCGGACCATGCTCGACAACCTTGGCGCGATTCATCACCACGACATCGTCAGCGACCTCGGCAACGACCCCCATGTCATGGGTAATGATCAGCACCGCCGCGCCGGTCTGCTCCCGCAGGTCGCGCATCAGGCCGAGGATCTGCGCCTGGATGGTCACATCAAGCGCCGTGGTGGGTTCATCAGCGATCAGCACCTTCGGATCACACGACAACGCCATCGCGATCATGACGCGCTGCCGCATACCACCCGACATCTCATGGGGGTACTGCACCATGCGCTTCTCGGGCTCAGGAATCCGGACAAGCCGGAACATCTCGAGCACCCGCTCAGCGGCCTCCGCCTTTTCGAGACCCTGATGGAGCATGACCGCCTCAGCGACCTGGTCACCGACCGGGTACACCGGGTTGAGGCTCGTCAGCGGCTCCTGGAAGATCATGGAGATCGCGTTGCCGCGAATTTTGCGCATGTCGTCCTCGCGCTGCTGCACGAGGTCGATGACCTCGCCGCCAGGCTGACGGAAAAGGATCTCGCCGTTCTCAATCTTGCCCCGGGTACCGAGCTCGACGAGCCGCATGATCGACAGCGCAGTGACCGACTTGCCCGAACCAGACTCGCCCACGACCGCCAAAGTCTGACCCTCGTGGAGGTCGAACGACACCCCGTCGACCGCCGTGAACGACCCGAAGGTGACGGTGAGATCGCGGACACTGAGGAGTGGTTCCATCAACGCCCTCGCAGCTTCGGGTTGAAGGCGTCCTGGAGGCCATCACCGATCAAAGAAAACGACAGCACGGTGGAGAAGATCGCAAGTCCCGGGAAGGTGACCGTCCACCAACCATTGAGGAAGGTCTGCCGGTTCAGACCGATCATCTGCCCCCAGCTCTGAGCGTTCGGATCGCCGAGGCCAAGGAACGCAAGCCCCGACTCGAACAAGATCGCGGCGCCCATGATGAGCGTGATCGACACGATCAAGGGCGGCAGCGCGTTGGGAAAGATCACCCGCCAGATGATCCGAAAGTCGCTCGCTCCGACCGCTCGGGCAGCCTTCACGAACTCGAGATTCTTGAGCCGCAGGAACTCCGCACGGGTGAGTCGAGCCGTGCCGGGCCACGATGCCAGACCAATCGCAATCGCAACGGTGCGCGTGCTCGGTTCGAAAAGCGCGACGATGACCATGGCGAACAGCAGTGCCGGCAGCACCTGAAACACCTCAGTGAAACGCATGAGCAAGGTGTCGATCCAGCCGCCGTAATAGCCAGCGAGCGCACCGATCGTCACCCCGATCACGACGACGAGAAACACGGCGACGAGCGCAACGGTGAGACTGGTGGATCCACCATTGACAACGCCGGCAAGCACGTCACGGCCGAGATAGTCGGTGCCGAACGCAGGAGCCCCGTCCTCGCCGGGGCCCTGGAGGGGCCGAGCGATGATTCGGGTCGGGTCCTGGTCGTAGAAGAACGAGCCGAACAGCGTCATCAACACGATGCCGGACAGCAGCACCAAGCCGAAGACAGCGGCGCGGTTGCGCAGGAACATCCGGAGGGCCTGACGGCCGGGCGAACCGAGTTCGGGCTGGGCCGCGGCCATCAGGAGCTCCCTCCGACCCGAATCCGCGGGTCGATCATTCGGTACACCACATCGGTGAGGATGTTGATCACGACGACGAGCACCGCCGAGCAGATCAGCACACCGAGCAGCACCGGGGCATCGCGCTGGAACACCGAGTCGGCGGCGAGACGGCCAAGCCCCGGCCAGTTGAAGACCGTCTCGACCAAGAGCGCTCCCGACAAAAGGGCACCGAACTGGAGCCCGGCGATGGTGATGACCGGGATCACCGCGTTGCGCAGGGCGTGCTTGTAGACAACCTTGCGCTCAGCCAGCCCCTTTGCCCGAGCGGTGCGGACATAGTCCGACTGGAGGACCTCAAGCATCGAGGCCCGCGACAACCGCGAATACTGGGCCAGATAGATGAGTCCCAGCGTCAGTGCCGGGAGCACGAGGTGGTGGGCGATATCGAGCCATTCCTCGAATCGGTTGCCCTCGAAGCGGACATCGCGCATACCGGCGACCGGGAACCATCGAACGTTCGACGCGAACCCGATGATTAGCAAGTAACCGGTCCAAAAGACCGGCATCGAATAGCCGACGAGCGAGAAAACCGTAACGCCGTGGCTGACCGGGCTCTCCGGTCGGCGGGCGGTAAAGACGCCGACGAGCACACCGATCACGATCGCGAACAAAAGGGCGGTCGTGACGAGCAGGATCGTCGGCCAGATGCGGTCACCGATGAGCGAGGTGACCGGCTCATTGAAGCGGTACGAGGTACCGAAGTCGCCCGAGGCGACATCGCCGACATAGCGGCTGAGTTGGACGAGGTACGGGTCGTCGAGGCCGAGATCTTCCCGGATCTGCTCGATGAGCTCAGGGTCGCCCGCCCCGCTATCGCCCGCAATGACCAGGGCGGCATCACCCGGGGCGAGATGGACAAGGCTGAAGCACATGACGATCACGGCCAGGATCAACCCGACACTCCAGGCAATCCTGGCCGCGATCTGTTTCATGTCATGTCCTCCGCAGGAAGGCCGGAAGGCCTACTCCGCCAGCCACACCTCATGCATCGGGCCAAGCTGACCCCAGATGCCGATCGGCGGGTTCTGGACCCGCGGCTGGAACGCCTGCCAGAACGGCGGCGTCGTGAGGTACACAATCGGGACGTCCTGGCTGATGATCTCCTGCGCCTGACCATAGAGGTCGACACGGGTGTCGAAGTCGTACTCGGCGCCGGCCTGGGCCAGCAGCGCGTCGACGTCGGCGTTGTTGTAGCCCGTGTTGTTGGTCCAGATGACACCGACGTTGTTGGTGCTGAGATACGTACGGTGCACACCGATCACCGGGTCACCCCAGTTCCAGACGTTGTTGATCGTCATCTGGTGCTCACCGCCGGCGACACGAGTAGCCCACGACGGGAAGTCGGGGACGGTGTTGAGCTCGGCGTCGAAGCCGATGTCGCCCAGGACCTGCACGATGTACTCGGCATAGGCGAGCTGCGCCGGCGGGATGTAGTCGACCGCGAACGAGATGCTGCTCGGATCGATGCCCGCGTCGGCGAGACGCTGCTGCGCCGCCTCCACGCCAGCGCCGTAGTGCTCGGTGTCTGGGTTGTGGAAGGGACTGCCCGGGTGGATACCGGTGGTCGCCGGGAAGGTGGTTCCCTGATCGATGACGTCGGCGAGGAACTGGCGGTCGACGGCATCGGCGATCGCACGACGGACCTCAACGTTGGAGAGATCCTCGTCGGCGAGGTTGAACTCGAGCCACTGGATCGGGCCGACCGCGGCGTGACCGTCAGCGGTGACAATCACGTTCTCGTCGTCTTGTAGGCGGACGACGTTGGCCGCGCCGTTGGGCAGCGCAAGGTCGGTGTCGCCGTTCTCCAGGCCGAGGACGATGGTCGCCGGGTCGGGAACGATCTCGATGATGATCTCGTCGAGGTACGGACGCTCCGGAATGAAGAAGTCCTCGAACGCCTCGAGACGGATGATCGAACCGGCCTCGTACTCAGCGAGGGTGAACGGACCCGAACCGACGAAGCAGTCGGTTCCGGCGTTGCACGGGTGCTCCTTGATCTCCTGGCCGTCGTTGTAAACGTGCTCGGGGATGACCGGAAGCAGACCGGGCGACATCGCGAGAAGGATCGCCGGGTGCGGTTCGCTGAGGTTAATGACCACGGTGTGATCGTCGGGCGTGTCGATGGTGTCGACGGCCGCGAACATCGTCTTGAACGGGTGGTTGGCCTTCGAGGTCTCCATCGAGAACTTCACGTCCTCGGAGGTGATGGCCTCACCGTCATGGAAGACGGCGCCCTGCACGAGGTTGAGCGTGACGCTCAGACCATCGTCGGCGATCTCCCAGCTCTCAGCCAGGTACGGCTGCGGCTGGAAGTTCTCGTCAAAAAGCAGCGGCGACGCGTTGAGCTGCGTGCCGGGCACCGCCGTTGCGTAGCCGGACTGCACCGTGCCGTTCAGGTGGCGGGGCACCTGGGTGCTCTGAATGAGCATGGTGCCACCGGCGACCGGGCCGGTGTCGACGGCGCCGGAGTCACCGGCGTCGCTGTTCTCAGCCTCTTCGGCCTGATCAGACATGTCGGCCGTGGACTCGTCGTCGTCTTCGGCTGGCTCATCGGCCGACGAAGATGTGGACGCCGACGACGAGCTGTCGTCGCTGGCGTCATCGTCGTCGCTGCCGCAGGCAACAGCGACCAGCGCAAAGCTGAGCAGGAGCGCCAGCAATGCAATCAGTTGTTTCCTCACAGAAACACCCCCTTCAGGTGTAGTGATCGGCGAGCCCCCCGGTTCGCCGCCAGTCAAGTTCTCTAACGAGAACGTTAGGACCCTTAACCGGTCCCGTGATAGTAGTTGCTCTCGCCGCCCTTGCCTAGGGAGATTCCGTTGCCTGACATCACCGTGTATCCCGTCCGCCGGTTGATCACCATGAATCCTGCGCTACCGAGTGCCGAAGCCGTCGCCGTCCGCGGCGACCGCATCCTCGGCGTTGGTTCGCTCGATGAACTCACGCGCTGGGGCGACCACCGCGTCGACGACACCTTCAGAGACCATGTGCTCACGCCCGGATTCGTCGAGGCCCACAGCCATGTGATGTCCGGCGGCACGTGGGAGCACGTGTACGTCGGCTTCTTCGACCGACGCGATCCGACCGGTCGCGTCTGGCCTGGCTGCAAGAGCATCGACGAGGTGGTCACCCGGCTGCGCGAGGCCGACGCCGCAATGACTGATCCCGATCAGATCATGATCTGCTGGGGGCTCGACCCGATCTACCTCACCGGCGAGCGTCTGGTCGGAAGACACCTCGATGCGGTGTCAGAGCGCCGGCAGATCTTCATCCTTCACGCGTCGGGCCATCTCGCAACGGTCAACTCAGCCGTGATTCGCCACGACAACATCACCGCCGACAACCCGACCCCCGGCATCCAACTCGACGAGTACGGCCAACCCAACGGCGAGCTCCAGGAGCCAGCGGCGATGTCGCTCGCCAGCGGCCAACGGATGCTGCGAGAGGGCTACGCAAGCGAACTCGCCAAATGGAACTACGCCTATGAGGCCCGCAACGCCGGCCACACCCTGGTGACCGACCTCGGAACGAGCAGTGTCGACGAACAGGGCGTGGCCAACTGGAGTGCCGTCACGTCACACCCCGACTATCCCACTCGCGTGATGGTCGCCGGGTCCGTCTTTGCCACCGCGCTTCCCCCCGAGGACATCGCTCGGCGGGTCGTGCAGCTCCGCGACAACCCGCCCAACGACAAGCTCCGCTTCGGCATCATCAAGCTGATCATCGACGGCTCGATCCAGGGCTTCACCGCCCGACTCACCTGGCCCTACTACTTCAACCCGCCTGCCGGGCACGCAGAGAACGGCCTGTGGCTGATGCCGCCCGACCAAGTCCCCGACATTGTCGAGATCTTCCACCGGGCCGGGCTCACCGTCCACTGCCACTGCAACGGCGATCAGGCTGCTGAGGTCTTCATCTCGGCGGTCGAACAGGCACTCGAGCGCCACCCGCGATGGGATCACCGCCACACCGTCCAGCACTGTCAGCTCACCACGCCCTCGCAATACGCCCGAATGGCGGCGCTCGGCATGCACGCCAACATCTTCAGCAACCACATCTTCTACTGGGGCGATCAGCACGCCGCGTTTACCGTCGGTCCCGAACGGGCAGCACGGATGGATGCATGCGCAACCGCCGAACGCCTCGGCGTGGAGTTCTCGTTCCACTCTGACACCCCGGTCACGCCACTCGGGCATCTCCATGTCGCCTGGTGTGCCGTCAACCGCCTCACCGCGACGAACCAGGTGCTCGGCCCTGAGGAACGGATCTCGGTCGATTCGGCGATGCGCGCTGCGACGATCGGTGCCGCCCGCCAGATCAAACTCGATCATGAGATCGGCTCGATCCAGGCCGGGAAGCTCGCCGACTTCGCCGTGCTCGAAGACGACCCCTACGAGGTCGACCCCACGGCCCTCAAAGACATCGGCGTCTGGGGCACCGTCGTCGGCGGACGGCACTTCCCTGCAGGTACCGGCTGACGTGAGCGAACCGCTCGTTGCCGTCACGGTCGTCGGGGGCTACCTCGGCGCCGGCAAGACCACGCTGCTCAACCACCTGCTCGCACTCGCAGATGAGCGCATCGCTGTCCTGGTCAACGACTTCGGCTCCCTCGACATCGATGCGCAGCTCCTCGATCAAGGGGACGGAGCGACGATCACCTTGCCAAACGGGTGCATCTGTTGCTCGCTGGTCGATGGCCTCGCCACTGCGCTCGACGATCTCGCCGAGCTCGACCCACGGCCAGAACGAGTGGTCATCGAAGCGAGCGGGGTTGCCGACCCCGCCGGCATTGCGGCGTACTGCCATCGGCGCCCCTACCGGCTCGACCTGGTCGTCGTGCTGGCCGACGTCGAAGCGATCGCCGTCCAGGTCGTCGACGACTATGTCGGTGAGACGGTGCGGGGCCAGTTGGCCGCAGCAGACCTCGTGATTCTGAACAAGGCCGACCTCGGCGACGCCGCAGCAGCAGCCGCTGTCGTTGAGACCCATGCGCCGGGCGTGCCCACCGTCAAGGCAATCGAGGCATCGATCGGCCCTCGTGTCTTGATCGATCTCGAACCCCGGGCCAAAGCAGCAGCGCACCTCCACGACGGCGGGGTGCCGTTCGAAACCTGGAGCTGGAGTGGTGGTCGATGCGACGAGGAACGGGTGCGGCAGATGGCGGCCGAACTTCCACCTGGCGCCGTCCGGGCAAAAGGCATCATCGCAACCGACGACGAAGCGATCGAGTTCCAGCGGGTCGGCACCCGGTCGCAATTCACGCGCCTTGAGCGCACCGTCGACCAAAGCCAGATCGTCGTCATCGGTATACCCGGCACCCTCGACGACGACTGGCTGGCCGACCGACTTGGCTAACGGGCTCAGACCCCGGGGCTATCGCCCCGAGATCCGCCCGAAAGCCCGTTGGATTACTGCAAGGTGCCAATCTCCGCGGCGGTGATGCCGAGCGCGTCCCACGCTGGCTGAAGTGCGGCTCGCACCTCATCGCCATAGCCGTTGGCACCCGGTTCGTTGGCGAGGTCGAAGATGTCATTAATCGAGTCGATGTCGACACCTTCTGGTGCGACGATTGCCTCAATCACCCGGAAGAAGGCCAGACCCTCGGCCTGGTGCTCCTTTGCCTTGGCGTCGTTTCCATCGGCCAGATCACCTTCGATCAGCGAGGCGTACCGGATTGCGGCTTGGCTGTAGATGACCACGATGTTCTTGATGGCCTCCTCAGTTGCGGTCTCAGCAGCTGTCACATTGCCTTCGACGAGTGCGTCGCGGCCTTGAATCATGGCAGCGAGGATGTTCTCGTTTGCCACAGCAGTCTCACCGTCGGCCCCGAGCGTTCCGAAGTTGCCGGCCCGCTTGTTCCCGGTTGCATACGGAGCGCACCCCGGGGCGGTGCCGTGGTAGAAGGCCCAACCCTCATCCCAGTTATGAACTGCACCCGACTGGATGTCGAAGTTTCCTTCGGCGGCCTTCGTCAAAGCGGTAACCAATTCGTGGACGACCCAGGCGACCATTACCTGGTTCTGGATGCCCTTTTCGACACCCTGGGCCCGAACGGCATCGGACTGACCGGCAAACATGCCGGTGCCTTCGAGCGCGGCCGTCACGAAGTCGTCGAGCGGCGTCGGCGTTCCGTAGTACTCGTCGAGCCCGTGGTTGCGGTCATCGCGTGAGGCAAAGCCACCGATACTGCGAATCGATCCGTCGGACTTCACCGAGTTGATGCCGTCGCTATAGATGGCGGCGACAGCGTCAAAGTCGCCGGCGTCGAGAAGATCACCGATACCGCAGATGTCCTGCACCACGAGTACATGGGAGTCGACGTTCGAGGCGTAGGCGTACCCGCCGTCTTCACCAGTGACTCCCACCTCAGCGGGTGCCGATGAGCTGCCTGAGCTCGAAGCACTGCCCGAGCTGCTCCCCGAGCCGGAGCCCGAGCCACTTCCCGAGCCGCTTCCCGAGCCGGATCCGGATGAGCCGCTCCCGAGTTCAGTGACGCCGCTGTTGCTGTCGTCATCGCCGCAGGCGGCAGCAAAGAGCATGAGGGACATGACTGCACCAAGCAGTCGCATTCGTCGAGACATTGATTTCTCCCTTGATACGAACAATTGGGAGAAGGATAGGCATACCTAACAGTNAATCAAAACATNTATGAACACAATCNTCGTGGCATGGTTTATTGTGACTGTGAAGAATNACTTTCTCGGACGTTGTCCTGATTCCGAACCCGAGCGCCGTCGTCGANCCCGCAAGCTGAACCGAGGATCGCGGTCATAACGAGCGTCGCAATGGCCACTCGGCGTCGTCGGCTCATGCTGCGTTGAGTTCGCGGTACACGGCGGGAACGACCTTTCGCAGGTACGGCCCCAGCTTGATGAAGCTCTCCCCAGTCGTGCGGAAGTGGTAACTGATCGGCACCTCGAGATACCGGTAGCCCTTCGCCAACAGGTCCAAGGTGATGACCTGGGCGTAGTTGAAGTCGTGGATGACCTCAGCCCGGGATGCTGCCGCCGGCGAAAACGCCCGATAGCCGGTCTGACCGTCGGTAATCTTTCGGCGTGCGATCACCGACAACGTCTTGGTGAGAACCTGGTTTCCGAAACGTCGATGCGGTCGCATGTGCTCAATCACACCTAAAAAACGACTCCCACACACGTAGTCGNCTTCATCGCCCAGAATTGGCCTGACGAGGTTCGCCAACTCCTCAGGCGGGTACTCCCCGTCGGCGTCACAGAAGGCGACCGCAGCTGCGTTTCGCGCCACCCCGGCCGAGAGACCCTCGCGGACGGCCGCACCGAGCCCCCGATTCTGGGGAAGAGTGATCACGGTTGCTCCTGCGGCCTCGGCGACAGCGCCCGTTTCGTCGGTGGAACCGTCGTCGATGACGAGCACCTCGACTGGGTGCCCGTCAATCTCGCTCGGAGCCCGAGCGACGCATTCGCCGACCGCCGCCTCTTCGTTAAACGCCGGCATGAACAACACGATCGGCGCCGGTGGGGCGGGGATGGGCGAGGTCTCACGGTCCCCGGTCTCGGAACGAAGCCGGATTCGGCCGACAAAAGACGGGGCTGGGAAGGCCATGGCAATGACTCCGACGATGATCGAATAGGCGGTCTTGAGGGCGTGGGCGCTGAGCGCGGCGACAAGTGCGGGNTCGGCGTCGTNGCCGAGGCTGACGTAGGCCGCAACTGCTGCGGCCTCATACGTGCCGAACCCGCCGGGAGCGATCGCTGCGATCTGGGCAGCGACGGCGACCGTGGTAACAAGCGCAGCGTCGGTGGCGCTGATCTCGAGGCCTGCCCACCGAGCGGTCTGCCAAACAAGGATCGCCTCAAGCAGCCACGCCGAGCCGGTGAGGGCAAGGGCGAAGGGGCCGGGGAGCTTGATGTCACTGCGACCCGCCATACGAAGTAGCCAGCTCCAGGAGGCAACTGCGGCGATAACGACGCCGGCCACGACAAGCCAGCCGAACCAGCCNACGAGATCCATGTAGGCGCCTGGCGCTACGGCAAGACCGAGCAGGAAGATGGCGATGATGTCGGCCGACCGCAGCATCACCGTGGAAGCGGTGGCGGCGTCGATGGACGTGTTCGAGCGTTTGGCGACACTTAGCACCCGAACCGGCTCACCGAGGCGGAAGGGCAGCACATGGTTGGCGCCAAGGGTGAGATGGATGCCGGCGAGCGAGTGGCCGAGCGACAGTTCGGGCAGCACCAGTTGCCATGCGATCGCACGCAGCAAAAAGGCGATACCGAAGGCTGCCGAGGCGGTCACGACCTCACCGGGATGGGCAACCGCCTCATCCCAGGCCCGCCGCATGAGCTCGCCATTGACGGCTCGGGAGACAATGGCGCCGGCAAAGAGGCCGACAAGCACACCGACGAGAACAACGATCGGGAGTGGCAGGCGCTGCCGGAGCAGCTTCAGCGGGTTCATAATCGCCAACTCTACGTTGTTAAGTATTCTTTACGACTTTCCGGTATGAACGGTTAGTCTCCGGACCAGATGCGGCTCCGCCTCCTTCTCGTTGGTCTCGTCACGTTCGGCGTGTCGTTACTTGCGATCGACGCCCGTTCGACGTACGGCGCCCGGGTCAGCAGCGACGAACCTCAGTACCTCATCACGGCGCTATCGCTTTGGGAGGACTTTGATCTCGACGTAAGTGACGAGATCGGCGAGCGCCGCTACGAGCCGTTCCATGAGGTCACGATCAACCAGCAGACGATTGCACTCAACGATTCCGGCCAAGAACTCAGCCCGCACGACCCGCTGCTGCCGCTCATCTTGATGGTGCCCTACGGCATCGCCGGGTGGGTTGGAGCGAAGGCGATGCTGTCATTCGTCATGGGCCTCTGCGCTTCGCTCACGCTCCATGTTGCAGGCTCGCGGTTTGGGGCCTCACCTGGCCCGGCTACATGGGTCATCGGGGCGTTCTTCACCTCTGCACCGCTCACCAGCTACGGCACCCACATCTTCCCCGCTGGGCCAGCCGCGCTCATACTGATGGCGGCATTCTGGGCGGTCGCCCATCCGAGTTGGGCCAAGCGCTGGGACGTCCTCGCCGTCGTGGCGATCGTCGCACTGCCGTGGCTGTCGGTGAAGTACGTGCCCCACGCCACCGTGATCGCACTCGGACTCGTTTGGAAGCACCGGTCCGCCAGCAAACGCCTGATCCCCATCGGCGCTGCGTTCGTCGTCGCCGGCATGACTTATCTGCTCCTGCACCGGGGCATCTACGGGGGCTGGACGGTGTATTCGACCGGCGATCACTTCGTCGATGGAAGCGAATTCGACGTGGTCGGTCGACGTCCACGCCTACTGCAGCGTTCCCGCAGACTCATCGGCCTCATCATCGACACCCAGTTTGGGATCGGCGCCTGGACCCCGTCATTCCTCGCCATGCCTGCCGCCCTCACGGCTCTCGGTCGTGTTCGCCGCGACTTCCCGAGCGTGCTCGCCGCAGGTGTGATTCTCATGGGATGGATCGTGGCCACGTGGGTTGCACTCACGATGCACGGCTGGTGGTGGCCGGGACGGCAGATCACCCCGGTGTTGCCCTTCGTCGTCATCGCGATCGCACTGTGGGTCGGCGACCGATCCCGCCACTTGGTCGGCGTGGTCACCGCCACTCTGCTCGGTACTGCAACCTGGCTGATCCTCGCATGGGAGGCGTCAACCGGCCGACGGGCTCTGATCGTCGACTTCTACGATGTCGAGAGCCCCTGGTACCAGGTACTTGCTTCGACCCTTCCCGACCACCAGCGCCTCAACGACTGGGACTCCGTCGTGACGTTCCTCTGGATGGCGGTCCTCGGCGCCACCGCGGTCCTCGCTTGGCGAGGCGCAGGTCGCAGCAGGGAGCGAGGCGAACCGACCGATCCCGAGGGTCAGCTGCGCTCAACCACGGCGTCGTAGTCGGACTGGGTAGCGTGCCAACTGGCCTGCGCGGACAAGCCGTCAAATAACGAAGTGGTGGGCACCCAGCCGAGCACGTCGATCGTTGGCTGCAGATCGGCTTTCGTCACTCGAGGATCGCCGGCGGGCGCCGGAAGCGTCTCGGTGCGCATCGGACCCGAGATTTCTTCGACAAGCGCCATTGCGTCGAGCAACGAGGCCGATTCGCCGCCACCGATGTCGAGGCTCGTGCCGGCCGCCGCAGGAGCCACGGCGCTCAGGATCGTGGCCTCAGCAACGTCCCTGACGAAAGTGAATTCACGACGCTGTAGGCCGTCACCACGACGGACGAAAACGCTTTCGTTGGCTTTGGTGGCCTCAAACATACGGTGCATCGCCATATCGGGCCGCTGGCGCGGTCCGTACACGGTGAAGTACCGCAACGAGACGATACCGAGACCTCGCTCGGCGTAGACGTTGGCAAGGTGCTCACCAGCAAGCTTGGAGACGCCATAGGGGCTGATCGGCGCTGCACGACGATCGTCGCCAACCGACGACCCGCCGTAGAGCGACGAGCTCGAGGCGTAGACCACCCGGTTCGCTCCGACGCCGAGCGCCTCTTCGTAGACGCGCTGAGTCAGTTCGATGTTGCGTCGGCTGTAGTCAGTGAAGCCAAGGCCCCAAGAGTCCTGCACGCCGGGCCGACCAGCGAGGTGGATGACGAGATCGTCGGGACGCAGCACATCGCCGATGACATCGAAGGCATCAGCCTCGACGAGCGAGAAGCGTTCATGGACACTGGCTATGGCAAGGTTTGCCCGCTTGCGAGCCGGCAGGTACCAGGGGTCGAAGTCGTCGATGCCGACGACCTCGGCGCCAAGGGCCAACAGCTGCTCGACGACGGTGGACCCGATGAACCCAGCGGCACCCGTGACGACGACTCGATGCTCAGCGACGCGGGTTGCCGGTACATTGAGGTGGCCAGTGGACATTAAGCTTACTTTACAAGGGACGTCTGTGAATCCACCAAAGAAAACCTGATGAGCCGTATCGCCGTAATCGGCGCCGGACCAGCCGGGCTGTTGGCAGCACTGGAAACCGCCGAGGCGGGCCACGACGTGGTGCTCTTCGAGGCCAGCGGCCAGGTCGGCGGCATGTCCGCCAGCTTCGAGGTCGCCGGCCAGCGGGTCGACTACGGCTCCCACCGCCTGCACCCAGCTACCGACCCCGATCTGATGGCCCTGATCCGCAACCTGCTCGGCGATGATCTGCAGACTCGCATCCGAAACGGACGGATCCGCCTTGAGGACCGCTGGGTTAGCTTCCCGCTTCAGCCTGGCCCAATGGTCAAAGAGCTGCCATTTGGGTTTTCTGCACGGGTCGGTATCGACACGCTCACGAAACCGTTGCGACGCAGCAAGGTCGACAGCTTCGACAAGGCAATCTCGCAGCGCCTTGGCCCCACCGTCGCCGAGCGCTTCTACCGGCCCTACGCCAAGAAGCTCTACGGCGAGCCTGCCGATGACCTCACCGTCGAGCTCGCCGACAAGCGCGTGTCAGCAACCTCGCCCCTGCAGATCCTCGCGAAGGCGCTCAAGGCCACCAAGGTCGACGGGCGAACCTTCTTCTACCCGCGCAATGGGTACGGTCAGATCAGCGAGGCTCTCGGGGCGGCCGGCATCAACGCCGGTGTTGACCAGCGCTTGTTCGCGCCCGTCGAGGCGATCCGATGCGCCGAAGACGTCGAGGTGACTGCCGCCAGCGCAACCGACAAATTCGATGCCGTGCTGTCGTCGATGCCGATCGATCTGCTGGTCCGCGCGCTTGAGCCTGCTCCTGATCCTGCCATTGTCGATGCAGTCGACACGTTGCGCACCCGGGCGATGATTCTTGTTTATCTGGTGCTCGACCAGCCGCAGTTCACACCGTTCGACGCGCACTACTTCCCCGACGCGTCGATCCACACGAGCCGCCTGTCAGAGAGCAAGAACTATCGCAGCGCCAACGACCCGACTGGCCAGACGGTGCTGTGCGCCGAGGTCCCGTGTTGGGTCGACGACGAACTCTGGACCTCCACGGACGAAGATCTCGGTGCCCTTGTAGCCGACGAACTGATCCGCTCAGGCCTCCCCGATCCCCAACACCTCGCAACCGAGACCCGTCGTCAGGCTCGGGTGTACCCAACGTACGAGCGATCCCATGCCGGCGCTCGCTCAATGGTCGACAGGTGGCGGCCCGACGACGACCGGATCCTCGTATTCGGACGCCAAGGACTCTCCGTGCCGGACAATCTTCACCATGTTCTCGCCATGGGCCGTGAGGCCGCTCGCGTGGTCGGCGAAGACGGCTCAATTGACCACGAGGCATGGGATGCTGCCCGAAGACGCTTCGGTCTCCACGTCGTCCAGGACTAGCTCATCGAGTCAGGCGACGGGGAGCCCCCGCTCTAGTTCGCCGACGAGCAACGCCGCAGCAACGCTGGAGGCCAGGTCGTTGAGGCGTGGTTGGAGGCCCTCATCGTCGACACCGATCCCGACGACAACAATGCCGAGGTCTCCGTCGGGTCGCAGCGTCGCCGTGACTCCGTCCTCGTCAATTCCGTCGAGTTCCGCAGAACGCAGCACGTGAGTGAGTTCACATGCACTGAGCGTGGTTGTGGTCCATCGCCGCAGCGGGTCTCGGTGATCGACAAACGTGCCGCCTTCGCACCGGGAGGTATCGCCAGCCACTGTGACCAGCGAAACCGATCCAAGGCCAGGCTCGGGACGATGGATGGCTCGCACGATCGCCCGCCGCCACCGGCACGGATCGATCTGAGCGGATGGGTGTCGCGCAATCGTAAGTTCGCGATGGTTCTCGTCAGCTACGACAAGCGCAGATCCGGGGAGCGCATGCGTAAGCGCAGTGGCATGAACCACCCGTTCATCAATCCTCATCAGCGGATACCGCCTATAGATGGGATGCAGGCTTTGCGACTCAGCAAAATGTCGTTCGGGAGCATGTTAGGCATGCCTAATATCTCTAGATAAGAATGTCAACTCTGACTAAGCGCAGCCCCTGCGGCGAGCGCTAGAGTTAGGGAATGAGTGACTACCAATCCCCGGAGTGGCACCCTGCGTTAGAGGAGTACTGCGAGACGATCTACGAACTCGGCGAGGACGACCTCGACGTCATCCAAGCCCGAATCGCAGAACGCATGGAGGTCTCGCGCCCCGCCGTGAGCGAAATGGTGAAACGCCTGGAGGCCGAAGGCCTCATCGAGGCCGGCCGCAAGATCTCGCTCACCGAAAAAGGTACGCATCTCGCCGAGACCGTCGTTCGGCGCCACCGGCTCGCCGAATGCTTCCTCACCGACATCCTCGGCCTGTCCTGGGCCGACGCCCACCAGGAAGCCGGCAAGTGGGAACACATCATCTCCCCTACCGTCGAAAAGGCGATGACGGCTCGCCTCAACGACCCGACCACCTGCCCGCACGGCAACCCGATTCCGGGATCCGGCTACGAAGCCCCCGCACTCGTCGCCCTCGACTCGATCGAGGTCGGCAACGACTTCATCGTTCACCGCATACCCGAAGAGTTGGAGTTCACCGAGGGCATGCTCGACTTCCTTGAGCAGGCATCGATCACACCTGGCTCGGTCGGCACGGTGACGGCAATGTCCCCCGACGGCACCGCCACGGTGTCGATCGACGGCAACGCCGTCGGTGTCGGCGGCTTTGCCTCGGCCCGCATCCTCGTCAGCGCTGGCTGAACAACCGCCGCAACGATCAGACCTCGGAAACGCCAACCACGCGGTACTCGGTGCCCGGCTTCGCCGGGAGTCCACCGTCGGCCCGGCAGGCGATGGTGGGCACCGCTCGACCTCGCTCGATCTCCACCCCGAACCGACGACCCGCGACGTCGACCATTGCGAGCCACCCATCGCCGTTCGGTTGGGTCTCGACCGAACGGGCAAGGTCGTCGACGGCCCAGTCGTCGAGCATGGTGAACACGGCTCGCTCGGCCACCTGACCGACCCCATCGGTGCCGGTCCAGCCTCGGCATCGATGTGCAACCGTCGCCGGTGAGCCGTGGCGATCGAGAATCCGGCCCATCTCCTCGACCGAGGCGAAGCCCCACATGCGTCCGTCGGGGAAGGTGAGACCGGTGGGGGCGTACCGGTGACCGCCGGTATGGCTGACCTTGCGCACGGTGAGTTCCGGACGGGCGGTCAGGAGCTGGCTGACGAGTCGTGTCCCGTCAGAGCCGCAACAGATGTCGTGGGAACCCTGCGTACAGATCGCGACCTCACGAGGTGGGATCGGCACGTCGACCAGCCAGGGGTCACCCGCCGCGCAACCCGCTCGAAGCATGAGGTCGGCCACGTGCCCGACCTCATCGGCTGGCATCTGGAACTCGCTGCGGATCATCGGGCCGCTGCCCTCGATGCGCTGATGAGCGATGATGCGCGAGATGCCATCGTCGAGCGGCACGGCCGCCAATGCTCGAACCCGGCGGCCTTGCTCGCCGGCAACCATCACCGCCTCGGGCACGTGAGTGAACCCGTCGGCCGCCCAGACCGGCTTCGGCCAGGGCTGCGGCATATCGATCAACAGCACCTCGTCGACATGGAGCGCCGAGCCCACCGGGTCGAGATCGATCGCATCGGCGTGCTCGGCGCAACGCGGCGCTTCGCCGGGCGCCGGCAGGAGCGCGGGATCGATGTCGAACGAGGTCATTCCTGCAGCATCGCGGGAAGTTCACGACGGTGCACGACAGCCACCCGCTTGGTGGCTCGAGTGAGCGCGACATACAGCGAACGAATGCCCTGCGATTCCTCATCGATGATGCGCGCCGGCTCGACCACCACCGCCGAGTCGACCTCGAGGCCCTTCACGAGACGCACCGGTACGAGCGTGATGCGCTGATCGAGCCCGTGGCGATTGGCTCCACCGATCGAGAGCGCTCGGGCCTCGAAGACCGAGCGGACCTCGTCGACCATCGAGTCGGGGACGATCACCGCCACATTGCCCTCGTCGACCGCCTCGAGTTCGGTGAGCACGGTGTCGACGAGCGCGTCGTCGAGCGATTCGGATCGCACGAGTCTGGGCGGATCGCCGTCGTCACGAACAGGCTGAGGTGGTCGCAATCCCGGCGCTGCGTAGGGCAGCACCCGATTGGCGAGCGACATCGCCGGACCTGGGATGCGGTAACCGATCGAAAGCTCCCGACGGTGAACATCGTGCTTCTGGGGAAGTTGAGCGAGCACATTGTCCCAGCCGTCGTTGGCCCATGCGCCGGTTGCCTGAGCGATGTCGCCCACGACCGTCATCGACCCATTGAGCGAACGACGACCGATCATGCGCAGCTCCATCGGCGCGAGGTCCTGGGCCTCGTCGATACAGATGTGGCCATAGGTACGCAGCGCGTCTTCGTCGCGCTTGCCGGGTCGATACCCGAGCAAAGCCCGCGCCTCATCGAGAAGAGGCACATCGTTGAAGTGCCACACCACGTCGCCGGCGTGCCCGACTCTCGGCTGGTGGAGGCGAAGAATCTCCTCGTCGGTGAAGTGACCCTTGCGGTTGGCCGAGCGAAGCAGCGCCCGAGAGCCGAACAGATCGTGCAGCAGATGCGCCGGCGTCAGCACCGGCCACATCCACTCGAGCAGTTCGCGGACCGGCAACTCCCATCGGAGCTGATCGCGCACAGCAGAGGCCTCGACCGGGCGACGGGCACTCGCCGCGAGCTTGGCGAAGACCAACTCCTCAACAATCTTGCGACCCGCGTTGTGGCCCTTCGAGCGACGGCGGGCGTCGCGGATGATGTCGCGAGAATCGGCGACGGTGAGCTTGAGGCGATGGATACCGAAGCCGATGGCCACATCGGCCCGCAACGGCCGCTCCCGGTCGCTCACAGCCTGCGCCAGCACATCGGTCATGCGCAGATCACCCTTGACCGCAGCAACAGCTTCCGCAGCGAGCCCGTCGACGCGAACCCTCGGCCGAAGAAGATCACCGAGCACGGCGATTTCAACCCCTGCTTCGCCAAGCGACGGCAGCACCTGCTCGATGTAGGCAAGGAACAATCGATTGGGGCCGACGACGAGCACACCCTGCCCCTCAAGGGGGAACCGGTGGGTGTAGAGCAGGTAGGCGGCGCGATGGAGCGCCACGACGGTCTTGCCTGTGCCGGGACCACCCTGGACCAGCAACACGCCGGGCATCGGTGCCCGGATGATCTCGTCCTGTTCGCCCTGGATGGTGGCGACGATGTCACCGAGCCGGCCGGTGCGAGACGCCTCGATTGCGGCGATCAACGCGCCCTGACCCTTGATCTCGCGCTCGCCATCGGCTGACGCAAGCTCACCGAAGACCTCATCGTCGATACCGAGGAGGGTGCGGCCACGGGTGGCGAAATGGCGGCGCCGCTCGATACCCATCGGCTCC
>NZNH01000098.1 GCA_002694825.1 Acidimicrobiaceae bacterium
GTGCCGGCGCTGACGGCGGCTGGCGTGAGCGACTTCCGGGGGAATGTCCGCTTGGGCGCCACTGACGAGCAGGCGCTCGATGAGCTCAGCCGCTATGTCGAGGCGTTCCGGTCGGCGACGGCATAGCCCTCACCAGGTGTCGACCATCGGTCGCCTCGCCCTCGATGCTTGTGACGGACGACGAAGCACCTGCGCCACCCGACGACGGGTGTCGGCAGGATCGATCACATCGTCGATCTCCCCGTGGGCCGCAGCGTTGAGCGCCTTCGATGCGTCGTACATCCGCTCGACGAGCTCGTCATAGCGGGCCTCACGGTCGTCGAGGTCGTCGATGGCGTCCAGTTCTCGTCGAGCGCCATGCTTCACCGCACCCTCGATGCCCATACCGCTGACCTCGCCCGTCGGCCACGCCACCGAGAGCAGTGTCGAGTGCATCGAGCCGGCCGACATCGCCATCGCGCCGAGACCGACCGCCTTGCGCAGGATCACGGTGACGAACGGAACCGTCAGGCTCGCACCGGCGACGAACATGCGGCCGAAGTGTCGGACCTGTGCGGTCTGTTCGGCCTCGGGGCCGACCATGAAGCCCGGTGTGTCGCACAGCGAGATCATCGGCACGCCGTGGGCGTCGCAGAGCTGCATGAACCGAGCGCCCTTGTCGGCGCTGTCGGCGTCGATCGCCCCGCCGAGATGTCCGGGATCGTTGGCGATGATCCCGACCGGTCGCCCTTCGATGCGGGCGAGCGTCGTCACGATCGCCTTGCCGAAATTCGGTCGCAGCTCGAGTGTCGAGTCGACGTCGGCCAGTGTCGTGATCGCGTCGCGGACCTCGTAGATCCGCTTGCGGTTCTCGGGCACGACGTCTCGCATTGCGGCTTGGTCGTGGGCTTCCCAGTCCGTGCGGCTCCCCTGGAAAAACCCGAGATAGTGCTTGGTGAGCGCCACCGCATGTGCCTCGTCGTCGGCGAGAAGGTCGATCACGCCGTTGGTCGTCTGCACGTCAACGGGCCCGATGTCCTCTGGCCGGTAGTGCCCCAGCCCCCCGCCCTCGATCATCGCCGGACCCGCCATGCCAAGGTTCGCATCAGGGGTCGCGATGATCACGTCGCAGACGCCGGCCAACGCCGCATTGCCAGCGAAACAGCGTCCGCTGACGATCGCAACGGACGGCACCGACCCGCTCAGGCGCCCCATCCATGCGAACGAATGCAGCTGCAGACCGGCCAGGAACGGCGTGTCGGTGTCGCCCGGACGGCCGCCGCCGCCCTCAGCGAACAACACCAACGGCACCTGCAACTGATCGACGACCGGCAGGAGCCGGTCCTTTTTCTCGTGGCCTCGAAACCCCTGCGTGCCGGCGAGGACGGTGTAGTCGTACGACATCACACCGACCAGCGACGCCTCCTCGCCAAAGTACTCGGCGTTGACCGTTCCCAAACCGCCGACGATGCCGTCGCCCGGCGTGTTGCGGATCAGGTCGTCGACATCTCGACGGCCTTTCTGGGCGGCGTACATGAAGCTGCCGTACTCCTGAAAGCTGCCCGGGTCGAC
Organism: Acidimicrobiaceae bacterium; assembly: GCA_002694825.1. GTDB lineage: Bacteria > Actinomycetota > Acidimicrobiia > Acidimicrobiales > Aldehydirespiratoraceae > UBA11606. The sequence continues at coordinate 1,552 of NZNH01000098.1, forward strand.
AAGGTCTGCCAGGTTCTCACGGGCGGTTCGACGCCCGCGGGCGTGGACCTTCGCAATCGCCTCCGGCCGGGCCTCATCATCGAGCAGCGCCCGGCGGGCGTGGTACTCCGCGAGGTCGGCCCGCTCGCCTACAGCGCCGTCGTCGGGATCGTCGGCGGTGAGGGTCGCAGCAATCGACTGCTCCTCCAAGATCGCCAAAACCTGTCCCGCCTTCACGACCTCTCCTGCCGAGACGCGAACCTCGGTAATCACGCCCTCCGCCGGCGCCTCCACCAGCCGCTCGATCTTCATCATCTCGACGATCGCAATCGTCGCCCCGGACGGCACCGAATCACCCGGCTCTGGCCGGATCTCGACGATGGTGCAGTCGGTCGGAGCGACGATCTCGTGGCGCATGATCGCCGAGTCTCGCGCAGCCACACTCGACCCACGGAAAACATTCGGCGAAGAAGCGCTGCGGACGAAATGCCCCAGGACGTCTCGCCCGCCGGAGATCAGCCCAGACGGAGGGTTTCGAGCGGTTCGAGCCGGGCTGCCTTGACGCTCGGGTAGAGGCCGGCGAACACGCTCGTGAGGAGTGCTGCCCCCACACCGATGAGGTAGAGCGTCGGCACACCGACATAGTGCGATGGCAGTTGGATGCCGAAGAGGTCGAGTTCGGGTGACAGGACGAAGACCCACCCGGCGATGCGGCTCGCGTACACAACGATGCCCACGCCGACGAGCGCTCCGGCGAGCCCGCCGAGCAGTCCGACGGCGACGGACTCGATCAAGAACTGCCAGGCGATCAACGAGCGACCGTGACCGAGCGCTCGGCGGATACCGATCTCGGCCGAACGCTGGATCACCGAGATCGACATGACGTTGGCGATACCGACGCCGCCGACAATCAGGGCGAGCAGGCCCATGGCGGCGACGATGATCTGGAGCGTGCTGTCGGCGGCGGCCTCGGCCTCGAGGGCGTCGGAAAGCACGGTGGTGCTGGTCTCGATGTCGCCACCGAGGTTGATGGCCACCGGCAGAGCGGCCTCGGTCTCCAGCGTGAAGGCCGGGTCTGAGCGGACATAGACCGTGTCGGGTTCAAGTCCGACGTCGAAATCAGCGTCGGCGGTCGACGCCGGAATGATCACGGCATTGTCGAAGACCGGATCGAGCGGGTAGCGCTCCACCACACCGACGACGCCGTAGTCGAGGTCGTTGAGCTTGATGGTTCGGTTTCCTTCGCGGAAGCCAAATTCGTCGGCGAGGCCGATCCCGACCACGGCGGTGCGGGCGGCAGTGTCCTGGTCGAAGGAGTTGAGCCATCGACCTGACACGAGTTCGACCTGCATGACATCGAGAAAATGCTCGTCGGCCGTGAGCACCGGTGTGGGGAAGGCGGTGTAGTAGCTGCGGGCCGCCTCGTAGGGGGTAGTGATGATGCCGCTCACCGCCTTGGTCGCCGTCGACCCCTCGACCGTGGCCAAGCGGTTGACGCGCTCGACGACGTCCTCGGTGAAGATCGGAGCGTCGGCGCTGAAGGACGCGGCCGCTTCACCGCGGATCAGGTTGTCGCCGAGGGCGGCGAGTGTCTCCTGGAGGTCGCCCTTGGCTGACTCGGTGAGCCCCACGGCGGCGACGATTGCGCTCACGCCGATGATCGGCCCGAGCATGATGAGCAGGGTGCGGCTCCATCGCGCCGTGAGGCCAGCGACGGCGACGCCGACGAGATCGCGGACGCTTCTCACGATGCGCCACCTAGCGTGCCACCAAAGCTCGAGACGGTTGCGCCACCGCTCAGCTGATCGTCGGCCACGATCTTGCCGTCCTTCATGGAGATACGTCGGTCGGCCGACGCTGCCACGGCGGGGTCGTGGGTGACGATNGCGATCGCNCGNGAGCCGTNGTTCAGATCGCGAAAGATCTCCATCACGTTGGCGGCGTTGGTGGAGTCGAGTGCNCCCGTCGGTTCATCGGCCAGCAGCAGCTTCGGCTCCGTGACGATTGCCCGGGCAATCGCGCAACGTTGCTGCTCGCCGCCCGACATCTGGANNGGTCGATGCTCGTGCCGAGGCGCNAGGCCGACGACCTCGAGCGCATCCATTGCTCGACGCTTGCGTTCCCTCGNCGACATCTGGCGGTAGAGNAGNGCNGTCTCGACATTGCGCCGAGCGTCGAGGTGGGGGATGAGATGGAACTGCTGGAAGATGAACCCGACGACCTCACCGCGCAGGGTGCTGCGGTCGTGGTCGGACAGATCGGCGACCGACGTGCCGTCGACCGAAAGGGTGCCGAGGCTCGGCAGATCGAGCAGACCAAGCAGCCCGAGCATCGTCGACTTCCCGGAACCGGATGGGCCGACGATCGAGACGAACTCGCCCACCTCGATGTCGAGGCTCACGCCGTCGAGCGCGTGGACTTTGACCTCTTCGCCGTAGATGCGAGAGACCTCGTCGAGGCGGAGGAGCGGCGTGTCGCTCATCCGCCGGTGACGTCGACCACGATGATCTCGGAGCCGTCGAGGCCTGACANGACTTCGGTATACGACCCCTCCTGGATGCCGGTTTCGATGGCGACGACACGCTGTTCGAGCGTCTCGGCATCGATGACCCGCACGCTGGGATTGCCCGTGGCGTCCTGGAAGACTGCTGCCCGGGGAACGACCATGGCATCGATGCGCTCATCGAGCACCACCTCGATGCGAACCGTTGCGCCATCGACCGCNGCGAGCTCGCCGGTGACGTCGACGACTCCCTCGTAGCGTTCGCCTCCGCTGTCGGTGATGATCGCTGCGTCGTCGAGTTCGACAATGCGACCTTCAACCTCCTGGTCACCTGCTTCGAGTTCGACGGTGACGACCTGCCCGAGGGCGATCTCGGAGCGGTCCGTGGGGTTGGCGAAGAGGGTGATCGTGAAGTCGGGCTCGGTAAGGGTCAGTAGTTCCTTGCCGAGCTGGACCGTCTCGCCCTCGTCGACGAACACGGTGCCGACCCGAGCGGGCCAGTCGGCGATGATCATGTCGCTCGGAACGAAGATCACATCGTCGTCGAGCGTCTGCACGAGCAGGTCGACCTGGCGGGCACCGGCGGGGAAGGTGATCGTGCCGGTAAGTACGGAGTAGTCGGCGCCCATCGTTGCGGTTCCGCCGACCTGGTAGTTGACGGAGATATCGCTGCTGGGGGCCTCGTCGGCGCGGATCGTGACNGCCACAGCGCCGCCTTCCGCGACGCGGACCTCGGAGCCGACAATGGTGAGTTCGGGCTCGTCCTCGTCTTGGATGCGGACAGTGCCCGAGATCGAGGAGCCCAGCAGGTACTCGTCGGTGGGATCGTCGGAGGGCTGCAGCGTCATCGTGAGGGATTCGGTCGGCTCGATCGTGGTGTCCTGCACCGTCGCAATCGTCACNGTGGTCTCGTCGGCCCCGGCCGGGAAGACGAAACTCGGNTCGGTGTCCTGCTCGTCGTAGTCGTCGACCTCTGTGGCCGTGCCAGTGAGCGAGTACCGAACCTCGACCGGACGGCCGAGCTCGCGGTCGGCGGTGACGGTGTACGTCGCCACCTCGCCTTCGTCAATCTCATCGTCGCCAGCTTCGATCGTGAGCTCGAATGTCGGCACTTCATCGGGCGTGGCGTCCTCGATGGTGACCGTGAGCGTGTTGAGCGGCGCTGGGTCGTAGTTGATCCCGCCACCGATCGGCTGCTCTGGCGTGATACTGATCGTCCACGTTTCGTCTTCTTCGTCGACGGTGTCGGTGAACGTCTCCAGCGTCAGGGTGACGGTGGTGGCATTTGCGGGCCAAACGATCGGNGAATCCTCAAGTGGGTCGTCGAGATAGTCGACATCAATGTCGGGGTCGGCGACGTCGTCGAGATCGCCACCGGTNGCGTCNCCACCGAACGCAAGCTGGATCTGGGTNTCGACCACCGGGGCAGGNTTNGCGGTAAGGACAACGTTGAGCGTGTCGCCNTCGGTGATCGTCGCTTCGGTGCTCTGCACACCGATGGCTGTGATCGAATCGTCCTGGAACGGGATGATGCCGGCACCGCCGCCCGAGGCGACCGGTGTGTCGCCTGGAACTGGCACGGACGGGCCGATCAGAATCGCCTTGGTGTCCTTATCGCCGACCTGGTACCCGTTGCTCGGCTGGAGGCTGATGATGATCGTTTCCTCTGGCTCGGGTGTAGCGCCGCCGTAGCCGTAATCGATCTGCCAGTTGCGCAACGCCGCCCGTGTGGCCTCGGTGTAGAGACGGTCTACGTTGCCGGGGTCGTAACCGGCCTCGGACAAAATGCGTTCGAGCTGCAACACGTCGGGACCGTCAGAACCGACGTCGAGGGCTCGGTAGAAACTGAAATCGCCATTGGCGGCGACCGCCGGCCGGCCGTCGAGGGACAGAATCACATCGCCGGCGGCGATTTCGTCTCCGTCGGCGATGCCGACCTGGCTGACTCGCCCGTCGAAGGGCGAGTTGATCGTCGAGAGCTCGTCCCGGCGCAGTTCGCCGTTGAGCGTGAGTTCATCACGCAGTGTTTGACGGCCGACGCTATCGGTGAGGATCTCGATCGGACTGTCCCCGGACTCCTCCTCACCGGTGACCTGCCACACGATGACGAGGCCGGCGACAAGGGCGAGCGCGATGAACGCCCCCATGATCTGGCTGCGAGACATCAGTCGCCCCCAGCGGAGGCGCCCGCCTCGCTCTGGCACTCGCCGAGATCGTCGGACGTCGTGAGGCTCTCACCGGGGGGAGCGACCCATGATGCGGTCGAAGCGAATCCGCCGAACAGGAGGCCTTGTTCGTTGGGTACTGGATCGGGAATGCCCCAACCCCGCCCGACCATGCAGTCGCGGAAGGCAATGAACTGGCGATTTTGGTTCTCGACCTCTTCGGCGGTGAGGTCGGCCCGGGCGGCGTCGGCCTCGGCAAGACGTTCCTGGATCTGGCTGCGAGCAGCGCAGGCGACGAGAGCATCGATGTAGGGCTGCTGGTTGACGGGCGCTTCAGGGTCGGTTTCTTCCTGGAACGGAATACCGATGAATTCGTAGCCCTCGGCATCGAGACAGCTCTGGAAGACGCCGACCGCCTCGAAAAGCGCCTCGCCGGGATCGAGTTCTTCCTGAGGAAGGGTTGTCGTGGTGTCGGCCATCTCGTCGTCGCTTGGAGCAGCGACATCATCGGCCTCACCCGCACCACCGGCAGCGGCGACCGCTTCGGTCGTGGTGGTCGTGGCGACGTCGTCGGCGTCGACGGCGATCGCACCTGCGGAACGCAGGGTGACATCGCCGCTCGTGTCGTCGCCTCCTCCACCACACGCCGCTGCCACGAGGGCAAACCCTGCAATCAACGCGCTCATCCGGCGCGCGGCCTGTATCGACATCCCGTCCTCCTCGAACGCCCGCAGCGTAGTCACGACCCGTAAGCGAGGGGTAAGCAAAGACCAACTCAACGCCGCGGGAACAACCCCACGATCGACGAACCGATCGCGGCATCGGGCCAGACCGCAGCCCCTGCCACCGTCTTCGCCAACCGATCGATCTGCGGGACGAAGCCGAGGGCCTCCAGCGGGTGGAGTTCGTTCACCGGTATCGAGCGACCGTCGATCTCGAGACGAGGGAGGGGGTCGAGGGTCATCAGGATCACCCCGCCGTCATCGGCCGCCTCAATCTCGATCGTCGCCGAACCCTCGACCCAGGCGACGTCGAGCCCGCACCTGCGCCCGGATTCGAGCTCGATCGCCGCATGCACGCCGTGTTCGGTGTCGACGACGTCGACATGGACGGCAGTCTCCGCAGCTGCCGACAAC